>JAGUXE010000031.1 GCA_020061995.1 Ignavibacteriales bacterium
ATAAACTCCTTTCTCGTCCTGAAAATGGACTTCTATCAAAAAAAGTATATCTGAATTCCATCTCTTTTGCGTCTGGATTTCAGTACTACTACTTGTAGCATCTCCAAACACAGAAAGTTTTAGAGCGTTTAACAATGATGATTTTCCAGCCTCATTTGGTCCTTTCAACACATTAAGACCATTAGAAAATTCCTTTTCAATATTTTCGAAATTGCGGAAGTTTCTAATTTTAATCTTTTTAATAATCATAGTTTATAACCTTAATTTTCCTGAGAGTAATGCAACGCCCTTCCTTAATGCTTCTTCAAGTATCTCTTTCCTTTCTTGTGATGAATTTTCGATTTCAATTTTCAGAGATTGAACAAAGTTATGTCCAATTGTTCCTTGCGGAAAAAGACTGTTTAAATTGATCGGTATATCGGGATGAACGTTAGAAGAATCTATTCTTAAAAAGGCAAAGTGGTTTTTTAGTTCTTCTTCTAATTCAGAAAAGTCTATGGAATTATCGGAGCTTATAATGCCTTCCAGATAGACCCTTACTATTTTGTTTTCTCCTTTATAATTAAGAATTTGCTGTGTGAGTTGAGCCGATGGAGGATAGATTGAAGTATCAATATTAAGCTCTTGCCAGCTGTATCCACCTATTTTTATTTTCTCCACCATACAATTATTTTCATCTAAGTTCACAAGTAATACATAACCGGATTCGTCTTTATCTTCAAATTGTAATGTCTCAGGAGAACCCGAATACCATGCCCTTGTTTTGCCAGAGGAATACTCAGTGCATTTGTGCCAATGACCTAAAGCTATGTAATCCATTTCACTACTTTCAATTTCTTTCGGATCAATCGCATATTCATCAAGATTATATTTTCCTTCTATCTTTATAGCACCGTGAGCTAAAGCAATATTAAACGCCATATCTTTATTGGGGTTTAAGCCCTTTAGGGGCGATTCCGAACCAAGATTCGTTATATTTGCCCTACCATGAATGGCGACATTTAACCTTTCGAAAATCTTAGTAGTTGGAGTAGAATTTCTAAAAATAAAAATGTTTTCTAAATCATTGGTAAATTCATTGCGTCTATATACGGAATTCGAATCATAACAATCATGCGTCCCGGGAATAATACAAGTAGGGATTCCGTTTAATCGTCTCAATTCATCTACGACATATCCAACCAGTTTTGAAGAGACTTTGTTTGAATTGAACAAATCGCCGGATATTAACAATAAATCTATCTTCCTTTCTAATGCTAAATCAATTATCTTAGAAAAAGTATGTTTAATTGTCTCGCGTAATTCCTCTCCAAACCCACCTAGTCCTTTAAAGTCCTTACCTAAATGTAAATCTGCTGTATGTAAAATTTTTATCATAAAATTCTCATTCTCATTTTTATTCTTATTTTAATTCTTTATTTAATTTTCTATGAGAATATCTTTATAATGTCATTC
Organism: Ignavibacteriales bacterium; assembly: GCA_020061995.1. Next base: position 1,456 of record JAGUXE010000031.1, read on the forward strand.
AATAACAATTTGCGATTGAGCTTTCCATCAGTCCAATCCGAATATTTAATGCGATAGAATTCCCATCCTGCCGCTTCTAATATTCGCTGTCTTTCTTCATCATCTTCAGCATAAATTCCGATTTCTTCATCAGCTTCATTTTGAAAATGGGTTGGGCCATCACACTCAACAGCAATTTTCTTCCCAGTTTTAATATTGGTGATAACAAAGTCAATTTTAAATCCACAGCTCCTGACCTGGTTCTGAATGCGATACACTTTTTTAGGTAAGTTTGAACAGATAAAATTATAAAACACCTTTTCAAATTCAGAATCGAAGGGTTTTAACTCTACTGAAAAAAAATCAATTTTGCTATTATCGTCTACATACTCAAGATACTTCTTAATCCAAATTCCGTTCGGAATTTCTTCAATCGGCATACTTACAAAACAGTGCGTTTGCAATCGCGCTCGAGAGAAAGCAACATTTACCCTACCTTTATTTATACCAGCCCTAATGTCTCCTCCCTCGCCCGTCAGAGGAATGTATTTATTTTTTTGATCCGGGTTTCGAATGACGAAAGAGTAAAGAATAATGTCCTTTTCATCGCCCTGAATTCCTTCGATAATCCCAATTTTGTAATTATCAGTCTCCTCTTTATACCCTTCTTTTTCAAATAACTCACGGAGATAGGCTGCTTGAGCATTAAAAAATGAAAGGATTCCAATGGATTTTTCTTGATAACGCCTGTCAGATTTTAGTTCACGGAAAAAATCTAATATATTTTCGGCCTCAGAAACATTTATCCTTTCTGAAACTTCTTTATCCCAATCAACCTCAACGGGATGAATAACCATTATTTGATTAGTGTTTTTATACGCTAAATAATTAGTATTTTGAATTATCAATTCTTTGCCTTTGGGTTTATAAAAGTATTTATTGCTGAAGCCAATTAATTCTTTTGGTGAGCGGTAATGATTTCTTAAAGGTACTTCTTCAAACCCTCTTAATCGAGCTATATCTAAAATTGATTGCACCGCCTCTCCGGTAGCTTTTATTTGGAGATCTTCAGAAATTTGATATTTCTTAGCCAATTCATCAAAAGAGCGGTTTGATTTAAAAATAATTGTATCATCACGCATCTGCTCACTATCTCCAACAAAAAGGGCTTTTTTAGCACGATACATTGCTGGAATTCCATAGGCAATATTACATTGAGAAGATTCATCAAAAATAACATAATCGAAAATTCCGGGCTCTAAAGGAATTATCCGACTCGCATCATCAAGTTCCATTATCCAGATGGGAATAAAATCCATAATGGCTAAAAAATTGTCTGGGTTATCTCTAAGACGATCAAAAGTCCTGTATGCTTTTTTAGATTTACCAAAAGCCTTAGCAAGTTTTCTAACTATCGCCCTCACTGAAGTTCCTTCTTTATACTTATCTAAAATTTTTTTATTAATGATATTTTGGAGATACTTTGCTATACGTTGCTGCCGGGTTTTCTCTACACTATCAAGAGATAAACTAATATCATTTGGATTCTCAATTTTAATTTCATTTAATTGTTTATGGGTTTCTGAAGCTAGGAGAATTTTTTCTTTAACTTCATTAAAGTTAGCCTTAGATATAAGTTTTTCTATCTGGAGAAATTCTTTATTTGATAATCCAGAACTATTTAATGAATCTTCTAAATCATTTTCCATTTTTTCTAACTCCTGTTGTTGTTCGTGATAGCGACAATAATTCAATAATTCTTCCATAGTCTTAATGGCTTGGATTTTTGAAATATCTTGTCCAAGTTGATCATCGATAAGATCAAGCAATTCTCTAGGTAAAACGGAACGAACATTCTTTAAACGTAATTTCTGTAAAGTGTTTTTCAAACTGCGAAAAATTTTATTGTGTCCATCATAACCACCTTTGGTAATATCATTAATAATCTTTCGGACAAGTTCCGAGTAGTGATTATTTTTTAAATCAAGAATAGAAAATAGCTTGTCGAATTCGGCTTTCTTTTTATTTTTCTCGTAATTTCTAACTTCCCCACCTAACCCTTCTATACCACTCTTTAGTTCTATAATTTTTCTCCGTAAGTCATTAGAAAATGTACTTTGAAAAAGTTTCGGATTAGAAATCTCGAAATCATATTCCTCTAGATCCTCTAATTCTTGGTAAAGTTTGTAAAATAATCTTTGCACTTCGATTG
>JAGUXE010000193.1 GCA_020061995.1 Ignavibacteriales bacterium
ATTTTCAACAGTTACTCAATTGAAGGATATTTGCATCACAAACTTGGGTGATGGTTTAATTGGAATGGCAAAAGGTGACTTAAATATAAAAGTTGAAAAATCTACAAAACCTCTTAACTTTAATCAAAAGGATGAAATAGGTGATCTGGCAAATACGGTTAATGAAATGATATACAGAACACAGTCCAGTATTGACGCCTACGAAGGAGTAAGAGATAAAGTCCGCATGCTTTCCGATGAAATGACTGGTTTAATTAAAGATGCAAAAGACGGAAGATTAAGCAGTAGAGGTGATGCAAAGAAATTTGAAGGAACCTGGGGTCAATTAGTAGTTGGTGTTAACGGAATCTTGGATGAAGTTATTGCTCCAGTTCAAGAAGGCTCACGTGTATTGGAAATTATGGCTAACGGTGATTTAACAGCCCGTGTAACCGATGATTATAAAAATGATCATAAGGTAATTAAAGACAGCATTAACAAACTTGGCGTTTCACTCGAAAAAGTAATTAGTGATGTAGTTGAAGCTGTTGCAGCAACTGCAAGTGCAAGCACACAGATATCTTCAAGCAGTGAAGAAATGGCAGCAGGTGTACAAGAGCAGTCAGCACAAACAACAGAAATTGCCGGTGCTGTTGAAGAGATGAGTAAAACTATTTTTGAAACTACTAAAAACGCGACTAATGCTTCGACTAATGCTAAGAATGCAAGTGCACAGGCAAAAATAGGAGTTGAAAAGATATTGGAAGCCAAAAAGGGAATGAATGAAATAATCAGTTCAGCAAAATCGACAGGAAAAATAATAAATCTATTGGCAAACAAAACGGATCAAATTGGTGAAATAGCTCAGGTAATTGATGATATAGCAGATCAAACGAATCTTCTCGCACTAAATGCAGCAATAGAAGCTGCCCGTGCAGGTGAACAAGGACGCGGGTTTGCAGTTGTAGCCGATGAAGTTCGAAAGCTTGCTGAACGCACAACCATAGCAACAAAAGAAATTGCAGAAACAATTAAAGCAATTCAAAAAGAGGCAAAGGATGCTGATGATTCAATGAAGTTAGTGGGTAATGTTGTTTTAAATGGAATTCAATTAAATGATAATGTAGAAGAGGTACTAATAAAAATTAATGAAAGTACACGAATTGTAGCAGACGAGATTGATCAAGTTGCAGCAGCAAGTGAAGAACAATCAGCCGCATCGGAGCAAATCAGTAGAAATATTGAAGGTATAAGTAATGTAACAAACGAATCGTCTACCGGTATTCAGCAAATAGCAACAGCAGCAGAAGACCTGAATAAATTAACTAATAATCTTCAAAACCTGGTTGGGCAATTTAATATCTCTTCGGATGATCGTCATAGGATATCAAATAAATACAACCAAATCGGAAATTATTAATAAAATTAATACTTTTGGTAAATATCATTATTTAAATTTTTAACCAATGTCATTAAGGAGAAATTATGAAAAAATTAATCTTACTAGTTGCTTCTCTTTTTCAAGTCGGTTTCGCTCAAAACAATCCCGACTATGCCCCAAAATTTTCGGGTTATGTAAGAGCATGGCATCAAACTGATTTTGCTACCGGACAAGGGCAATATCTTGTAAGACAAGCCAGACTCGGAATTAACGGTAATGTAAATGATTATGCCGGTTATAAGATCCTGCTGGACTTCACAAGATTGGGCTCACTCAAAACCACATCGGGAACTACTGCTGCCGGAGAAAGATTCCTCACCGGTGCTACATCAAGCTTTTCAGATGTTATGCTTGATGCTGCGGCTGTATTTAAACCAATTAAAAGTTTGGAAATATCTGCAGGACAATTCAAAGTTCCTTTTAGTACCGATAATTTAAGCTCTGACCAGAATGCCGAATTTGCTAATCGACCTTTATTAACAAATGTTTCTCCTTCCATAAGAGATATCGGGGTTTCTATTGGTTATAAACTTGATGTTCCCTTTGAAACCGAATTAATTGCCGGTTCATTTAATGGTTCGGGATTGAATAAATCAGAAAATGATAAATCAACAGATTATGCCTTTAGAGGAATTTTGTCACCGGTGAAAAATCTTTCAGTTACAGGTAACTACTACGGAGCAAAAGTTCAAGGCTATGCAGTTAATTTTATGAACTTCGGTTTTGCTTATAAAATTGGAAAATTATTGGTCGATGGCGAATATGGAGGAAAAATCTCAAAAACCTCCGGTTCTGATTTAAATTCAAATTCTTATTTTGTTTTTGCAACATATAGTTTTCCTTTCCCCGGAAATTTGATTAAAGAAGTTATTCCCGCTGTTAGATATGAGATGTACGATCCAAATTCTGATGTTGTAGATAATGAAGTTGGAAGAATTACAGTTGGACTTTCTTTTGAATTTGCTAAACTGAATTTCGCAAGATTCAGAGTCAATTATGAAAAATTTGATTATAAAGATGGTGTCACCAAAAACCCTGATAAACTGATTTTGGAACTTCAGACAAGATTCTAAACCTTTTTATTTAACGGGATTGTTGATTTACACAATCCCGTTGAGACTTCAAGATCATTCCAAATCGATACATTCCAAAGCCCCAGTAATAAATTCTAAAAAAAACTTCTTGAATCGTTCAACTTTTTCTTTCAAAATACGATAATAGGTTGTAAGCAACATTTTAAAAGGATACAAACGTCAAGGAGTGACATATGAAAACAATTAAATCTTTTGCAGTTCTATCAGTAATACTCAGCTTTTTTCTAATCGAATGCAATTTAACAGCAAAATCAAGTTTTTCGGGAATATTTTTAAATCAAGATGAAGCATATGCTGCTTTTGCTGAGGTAATGCCTGAACCAGTTGGGGGTATAGCCGGCGTTTTTAAAAAAATTGTCTATCCCGAAATTGCAAAAAGAACAAATATTGAAGGGAAAGTTTACTTACTAATTTATGTCAACGAGAATGGTGGAGTGGATGACGTAAAGGTAATTAAAAGTCTTGGAGGCGGTTGCGATGAGGCGGCAATCAAAGCTGTTAAAGAGAGTAAATTTAATGCGGGGAAAAATAAAGGGGTACCCTTGAAGGTAAAGTTATCTATGGCAGTAACTTTTAAACTTAATTAAAAAAATAAAACACAAAATTGAATTTTTAAAGTTTCGGAGATTGAAATGAACTGGTTTATTAATTTGCCCTTTGTCAGAAAAATTCAAGGGGGATTTTTCTTAATTGCTGCAATTTCTACTCTTGCGGTTGGTATGGGATATTATCAACTTTATGTATTGGGTGAAGTGAATGATTCTGTTTTTAGTGATTATGTAGCGCCGCGTGAAGAGATAATGAATGTATATTCATCATTCCAAAAGACACAATTCATAATGATGCAACTTTCAATGAATGAATTCTCATCAAAATTTCAGCAAAATGCAACTGATTACAATGCCTTAAAGCAAAAAATTGATGAGTCTATCGATACATTGTTTGCCTCTAATCTCGATGAAGGAATAAAAAGCGAACTAGAGGAAATAAAGAATATTTGGCGTGATTATAAAAATACAGTAGCGGATGCAATTCTCAGTGCCTCGGTAACAGGAGATTATGAAATGGCGTCTGTAATTGCTACTACTTCAGGCGAGGATGTAGGTAAAGCTTTGCAGGGAAAATTCGAAATAATTAACACCTCACTAGTAAAAAAAGCAGATGAACTAAATTCATCAGTGAAGGATACAGTTAGCTCATCTTTACTTATGACTATATTAGCTGCAATTATTGGAACTCTAATATTTGCCTTATGTGCATTCTATGTTGCTCCGGCAGTTACTAAACCGATTAACAAATTAAAAGATTTAGTGCGAGAGTTTTCCATCGGGAATTATGATGTTGAAATTATTAGTAACTCTAAAGACGAAATAGGTGAATTAACAGAAATGTTCAAGGAGCTTAAAGAAGCGCAAGTAGATAAAATTCATGCAGCTCAGGAAATTGCCGCCGGTAATATGAAAAAAGTAAAAATTGCCTCCGATATGGATGCTCTTTCAATAGCTTTCAATCAAGAAATTGATACTATTAACGAAATGCTGAAAGAAGCTAATCTTTTAATAATAGCTAATAAAGAAGGAAATCTATCTGTAAGAGGAAATGTCTCTAAGTTTTCCGGAGCTTGGGGAGATTTAATAGCAGGAGTAAACTCAATTCTTGATAGTGTAGTTGCACCACTAAATGAATCATCTAAAATTCTGTCGGAAATGGCAGTCGGTAATTTCACTCAACAAATTACGGGGAATTACCATGGAAATTATAAGTTGATTAAAGATAATATAAATATGGTTATAGAATCTTTAAGTAAAACATTAGTCGAAGTAGCAAATAGTGCTGCGGCAGTAGCAACTTCATCAAGTGATATTTCCTCAAGTTCGGAAGAGATGGCCGCCGGTTCAAGTGAACAGACTCAACAGACCGCAGAAGTAGCTGCAGCAGTTGAACAAATGACAGCAACTATTTTAGAGAATACTAAGAATGCCTCTTTTGCAGCTCAGACCGCAATTGATGCTGGAAATAAAGCTAAAGAAGGGGGTAAGGTAGTTAAAGAAACCATAGCTGGTATGTTAAGAATTACAGATGTAGTAAATAAATCGGCAGACACTGTTGAAATACTCGGAAAAAGTAGTGACCAGATTGGTGAGATTGTTCAAGTTATTGATGATATTGCGGATCAAACCAATTTATTGGCTCTTAATGCTGCTATTGAAGCTGCCAGAGCCGGTGAACAGGGAAGAGGATTTGCGGTTGTTGCTGACGAAGTTAGAAAATTAGCAGAAAGAACTACAAAAGCTACTAAAGAAATTGCGCAAATGATTAAGAAAATTCAAAAGGATACTACAGAGGCTGTTGGTTCTATGCATGAAGGTAAAGCAGAAGTTGAAAAAGGTAAAGTTTTAGCAATGAAAGCCGATGTGGTTCTTAATGAAATCATTGTGGGTGCAGAAAAGGTTAGTGATATTTCAACGCAGGTTGCAGCGGCTAGTGAAGAACAATCCCGTACCGCTGAACAGATAAGCCGAAATATTGAAGGCATAAGCAGCGTAACTGAACAAAGTGCTGCAGGTATTCAACAAATTGCACGTGCAGCAGAAGACTTAAATCAATTGACTCTCTCGTTACAGGGTATTATGAATCGTTTTAAATTTGATAATACTAATGGACATGGACAAATTGAAAAAATTGGATTGCAATCTGCTCATGTAGGGAATAAAAAATTAATAGATAGTCATTATCGATAGTAAAATTAAGCTATGGAATTTTAACATTTGGTTAATAATAGCCAATTGATATCGTCAAATCTATCGAAACTTAGAAAATAATGTCGTTTTCTTTAGGCACTATAATTGACAATCCCCTCTCTGAATTATCGGCAGAGATTCTGTTTTAAATAAAAAGATTTAAGATTAACTAAATTATTCTTAGAACAATTCGAAAGCATAATGGAAAATTCTTTAAAAATAATAGAAATACTAAATTCTTCTGATGCGTCAGCAAAAATTGAATTACTACAAAATATTCAAAATGAACGACTTGACGAAGAAACATTATCACAGATTTGCCGTTTATTAAGTGGTGAAGATAAGGGAGTTATTGATGCTGCTTCTATCTTTCTTTATAATAATGGAAATCCGGCTATACCAAATATTTTAGTTCCTCTGGTTAGCTCATCGAATATCGCCTTACGGAATTTAGTTGGAGAAATACTGCTTAGAATCGGTTCCGGTGCTTTAGATGCTATGCTTCAGTATATCTCGAAGGGAGATAATGATGACATTAAGTTCATTATTGATTTACTCGGGTTAATCGGTGATACTAAAGCAAACCATACAATTCTTGATGTTTTTCACCATAATGAAAACGACAACGTAACTCTTGCATGCATTGAAGCTCTTGGTAGTTTGGGTTGTACCGAAGCACTAACTCATTTATTCGTCGTTTATGAACAGAATGAGTTGTTTAGACCAACTATTATTGAGGCATTAGGTAAAATTGGTTCTAAAGAAGGTTTAGATTTTATCGTCAATAAATATAAAGACGAAGATGAATTAACAAAGTTTTCAATTATTGAAAGCCTTGGTCTTATCGGTGATGAAGAGACTTTTTTCTTCTTGCTTTCTGAATTAAGCATTACCAGTGGGGCTTTAACATGGCCGATACTAAGTTCAATTTATTCTTTAAAAGAAAAATTCGGATTTGATATTCCTTTTGACGAAAGAATGAAAAATTCAATCCTTGAAACTCTTGTTGATGCCGAGCTAAAGTACAAAAAAGTGGCAGCTTACATGGTTATGATTTTTAATGATCCGGAGATAATACTTGCCTCCTTAAAAGTATACGGCTCTGATTATGAACTTGATGAAACACTCAAACCAAAGTTTTTTGAAAACGCAAAACTCATACTAACAAAGGCTCATGAAGTCATTAATAATACCCCACATAATCTTCTTCATTTATTAAATCTATTGAGAGAATTAGTTGAATATAATCCAAATATAAGGGAAGAATTTTCACCGCTTGAATTAAGAAATTTAACTGATTCAATTTCAACATGTCTTCAACATCCTGATGAAGAAATCAGGCAGATATCAATCGATTTAATATTTATGATTGATGTTAAAATGGGACTCTTATTTATTGATGTAATGATTGAAGATGATAATATATGGAACCGATTGAGGTTACCTGATATTTTAGAATCAATAAACCTTCCTGAGGCTACTAGTGCTTTAAAGAGATTATCTGAGGATTCTGAAGAGATGGTTAGTCAACGGGCACAAGAAATTCTTTCAAACAGATTAGCATCCGGTGGGAATTAATCATGAATCAATTTATGAATACAAATACAGCATTTTCCTCATCGTTCGTAGGCAGTAGTCAACCGAAGATTGAACTCTCAAAACAGTCTTTTGATAAATGGAGAAGTTTCATTTATGATAGCTGCGGCATTTATTTCCAGGATAATAAAAAATATTTGCTTGAAAGCCGATTGTTTAAAAGAATCACTTACCTCGGACTAAAAACATTTGATGAATATCTTGATTATTTGAAATTTAATTCAAACCGCAATCTTGAAATGCGATATCTTTATGAAGCTATCACAATAAATGAAACCTTCTTTTTCAGAAATCAACCTCAGCTGGATGCCTTAGTTTCTTTGGTGATACCTCAATTATTAGAGCAAAAAGGAAAAACAGGGAGACAAAAAATTAGAATTTGGAGCGCCGCTTCATCTACCGGAGAAGAAGCTTATTCAACCGCTATTGTTATTAATGAATTAATCAAACCCAAAGTGCCGAATCTTGAAGTTGAAATTATTGGAACAGATATAAGCTACGCTGTTATTGATACTGCGAAAAGAGGTGTTTATAAAGAATACGCTATAAGAAACACCCCTCCTTATTACCTTAAAAAATATTTTAAGTTTAATGGCGGCGGTTATGAAATCATTCCATCAATAAAAGAAATGGTATCTTTTAAGCTACTTAATCTTTATGATGATGCAGGTATGAAGGCAATGTCAAATTTTGATTTGATTTATTGTGCTAACGTATTGATTTATTTTGATCTTAATTCAAAAATAAAAGTTGTTCAAAATCTTTATAATTCATTACAGCGAAACGGTTACTTGTTTATCGGTTATTCAGAAACCCTGCATGGTGTTTCTAAAGCATTTAAGGTTGTGAGTTTTCCTAAAACTATTGGATATAAAAAGGAGTAGAAAATAGAATGAAGAAGGTTATACTTGTTGCGGATGATTCGCCGACAATAAGAAAGTTTGTCTCCTTCGCATTAGCAATGAAAGGTTACGAAATTCTTTCAGCATCAGATGGTATGCAGGCTTTAGAAATGCTTCCCGCTGAAAAAATTGATTTAATCATCACTGATTTAAACATGCCGAATGTCGATGGTTTTGAACTTATCCGAACGGTAAGATCAAATGAAGAGTTCAAAGAAATCCCGATTATCATCTTATCATCACTTACCAGCAAGGATGATATTGACCTTGGAATAGAAATCGGAGCTAATTCCTATTTAGTTAAGCCATTCGACTCAAAACGAATGTTGTATGAAGTTTCAAAATATTTAAATTAAAGAATTCAGAGGAATATTATGTCACTAAAATTTCTTGTCGTTGATGATTCGGTTACCATGAGGCGCATAGTAGTTAATTCTTTACGCAATCTCGGTTATGAAGATTTAGTTGAAGCAGGTGATGGCAGAGAAGCATTAATGAAATTATCCGGTGATGATGCTATAAATTTTGTAATTACCGATTGGAATATGCCGGTCATGTCAGGTTTGGAACTTATAAAATCCATAAGAGGCGATGATAGAACCGCTAATATGCCTGTATTAATGGTTACAACCAGAGGTGTTAAAGAAGATATAATAGATGCACTTAAAGCACGTGTAAATAACTATGTAGTAAAACCTTTTACTCCTCAAATTTTAAGAGAAAAGATTGATCAGATTTTAGCATCTGTATCTTAACCAATGGGAAACATTATGAAACAAGCAACTAATATGAATAATCTTTTTGAAAAATTGCATGACTTAAAGTCTCTTTTTATTTATGGCGAAAAACTCGTCCCTATAATTCAAAGTCTTGTCGATTTTATGAAGGATACGGTTCCACTTCTCGAAAACATTAATCATTCTATTGCAGACAGCACTTCAAAAATACCAAAAGCGTCGCACCAATTGACTAATGTTACAAGCGCTACTGAATTAGCAACAACCGAGATTTTGGATCTGGTTGATGGAGTTACAAATGAAGTCAGGGGAATCGAAAAAAGTCTGAGATCATTATTAAGTAGCGAGGATGAAAAAGAAAAACTATTCGAATCATTATTCCCATTCATAAAAGATAACGCTGAAGCAGTTAAACTGTTTGAAGAATACAAATCAAAATTTAATACGGGCACCACTCTCAAATCATTATTTGAAGGCTTGAATACCATAAAGGATCAGGCTTATAATATAACACTTTCGTTACAGGTTCAGGATATAACGGCACAACAACTCGCAGCAGTAAATCATTTAATTGAATCAGTGCAAGAAAGATTATCGGGATTAGTTTCAGATTTGGAAGTAAATCAGATAAGAGACTTTGGAAATCTCGCAATGCCTGTTCCGGAAGGAGTATCTTTTGATCCTAATGCACGTTATTCTAAATCAGATGAGAACCAACAGAATGTTGATGTAATAATTAAGAGTCAATTAGAAAATGCATCACAAGATGAAATCGATAAACTCTTTTCATAATTTGGAATAATCAAAATGAACCAGATGCTTGTTGATCCGGAAATGGCGGAGATAGTCGATAGTTTTATTGTAGAGACTAAAGAAATACTTGAAAATCTTGATGTAGATTTAATGCAATTGGAAAAAAACGCAAATGATCTGGATCTTCTTAATCAAATATTTCGTGCATTTCATACAATTAAGGGAACATCCGGTTTCCTTGGGCTTGATCGCCTCACCAAAGTAACTCACAGATGTGAAGATATTCTCAATAAACTACGTAAACAGGAAGTTCAGCTAAATTCTACAATTATGGATGCTATTCTTCTTTCTTTCGACAAGATAAAAAGTTTATTGGTATCTATAGAGTTAAATAAAAGTGAAGATGTTCCGATTGAAGATACCGTTGAAAAACTTAACCTTCTTATTCAATCATTGGAAAGTGGTAATAATGGTGAAGATGTTATAATAAAGACGGAAGTTAAAGAAAAACCAAAAACTCCGGCTCTCAAAAAAATTCCAAAACCTAAAGCTGTTACAAAAAAGAAACAAAGTGTTAAAAAAACAAATTCTATTAAAAATAATGACGCAGTTCTTCAAATTGAAAGAGAATCAGTAGAAGAAGATTCTGATGAAATACAGCAAGAAGAACTAAAATCTGTCCCGGTTCAACAAGTGAAAGAGAACACGGAAGAGCAATCCAAATCAACACAAACAAAAGCCTCTGAAAACACTATTCGTGTTGATGTGCAAAGGTTGGACGACTTATTGAATATAGTTTCTGAATTAGTGCTTGGAAGAAACAGATTAGCTCAAGTTAATTCTGAATTTGCAATCGAGAATGAAGGGGCAAAATTATCTCGGGATCTTGCTGATGCCACAAAACAAATTGATTTGATGACAAATGAACTTCAGCTTGTTGTTATGAAAACAAGAATGGTTAGAATCGGAAAAGTATTTAATCGCTTCCCACGATTGGTCAGGGATCTTTCTAAAGAGACAAATAAAGAAATACAATTAATCATTAAAGGAGAAGAGACCGAATTAGATAAAACGCTTATCGAAGAAATCAACGATCCTCTTGTTCACCTAATCAGAAACTCGGTTGATCACGGTGTTGAACTTCCGGAAGTAAGAAAAAAAGCGGGTAAAAATCCACTCGGCACAATCACTCTCTCAGCCGAACATGAAGGAAATAACATAATCATTTCTGTTGAAGATGATGGCAAAGGAATTGACCCCGAAGTCATAAAAGACAAAGCTGTCTCTAAAAAATTGATTACCAAAGAAAAAGCGAAGGAACTTTCACGGCAGGAGGCATTAAATTTAATTTTTCTTCCCGGATTTTCAACTGCTGAAGTTGTAACTAATGTTTCGGGTAGAGGCGTGGGAATGGATGTTGTAAAAACTAATGTTACTAAGCTGCGCGGAATAATAAATATTGACTCAAATCCCGGTTTCGGTTCTAAAATAATAATCAAACTTCCATTGACTCTTGCAATTATTCCGGGTATGATTGTTAAAGTTAGAAAAGAGATGGTTGTTATTCCGTTAAATTCTGTAATTGAAGTTGTAAGGGTTCATTCTGATAATATTAATACTATAAATCAACACGAAGTTATTAAATTGCGTGATACAGTTCTTCCTTTAATTTCAATTGACGATCTTTTGTATAAAAAAGATAATAAAGCCGAATTGCATATTTGGCAATATGTTGTTGTGGTGGGTATTGCAGAAAAAAAATTCGGAATAAAAGTTGATAAATTGGTAGGACAAAAAGAAGTGGTGATTAAATCTCTCGGTAATTATTTAGGAACCGTTCACGGTATAGCAGGTTCCACAATTATGGGAGATGGTACGGTTGTAATGATTCTCGACATCAGTGAACTTATTCACAAAATAGCAGAGTAAAGTTGTTGCGCAAAATTAAAGCGGTAGTTATCGATGATTCTGCATTCATGCGGAAGTCGTTATCTATCATGTTGGAAAGCAGCGGTGAAATTGAAGTAATCGGTACGGCAAGAGACGGACTGGAAGGTTATAATCTTGTTAAATCTTCTATGCCCGATATCGTTACTCTTGATATTGAAATGCCTAAAATGGACGGGTTAACAGCTCTTCAAAAAATTATGAAGGATTGCCCGGTTCCGGTTATAATGGTTAGTTCTTTGACTACTGAAGGAGCTGATTCAACTTTAAAAGCAATGGAGCTTGGTGCAGTTGATTTTATTCCGAAGGAATTATCTTTTGTTAATATAAATATCATCAAGATTAAAGAAGACCTTGTCCGTAAAGTTAAAGAAATTGTAAAACAACGATCATTAACCGAACGGTTGAAACGGTTAAGAAGCATTTCAAATAAATCAACTACAAAAACAAGCTACACTGAGCACGACAATAAACCCCTTCCCAAAATCTATTATAAAGCTATTGCACTTGGTATATCAACGGGCGGTCCAATGTCACTCCAAAAAGTAATACCGCTTCTCAAAAAAGAAATGTCAGTTCCAATGTTCGTTGTACAGCACATGCCGCCAAAATTTACAAAATCATTAGCTGATCGATTAAACGGAATGAGCAATGTTGAAGTTCGCGAAGCAGAAAATAATGAAGTTGTGAAAAATGGGTTTGTTTATATTGCCCCGGGCGGTTTTCACATGACGTTAAAGAAAACTTCGATGAATCAACTATTAATAAATATTTCTGAAGAACCATCTACCACACTTCATAGACCCTCGGTTGATGTTATGATGAATTCAGTAGTTGAGGTGTTTGGTAAATCGACTCTTGGTATAATTATGACCGGAATGGGAAAAGACGGTTTTGAAGCTGTTAAAGAGATTAAAAATCTTGGAGGTCATGCTTTTGCACAGGATGAGGAATCTTGTGTTGTATACGGAATGCCAAAAGCTATTGTAGATGCCGGGTTTGCTGACCTTATTCTTCCCTTAGAAAAAATTGCCGATCAAATAAATAAAGTAGTGTAATACGATGGAAAATGAATTTAAAGAACCGATTTTTAATGAAATGAAATATACTCCTAGCGGAAGCAGGAGCAAGCTTATTAAATGCCAGAATGCCGCTTTTGAAGGTAAAGTAAAAATATCAATCGACGATGAAGACGCAGACGGCATTAAAGTTATTCTTCGAAAAGATGAAAACGAAAACATCAGAGAGATTAAATTCGTTTGCAGTTGCGGTCATACAAAATCATTAATCCTCGACTATTCTGAACAATAGCAATATTTTTCTTCCCGAATTGTGTTTACTTCATCAACAAAAGTTTCTTTGTTGATTTATATTCGTTTGAGCAAAGTTCTTACAAATATCACCGCTTGAATTATTTGTTTTATTTCTGAATTATTCAAAATCTATTTTAACAATATCATTTTTTTTATGTCGGTAAATACCGGTTGGTTGTTTATGTTTATTACCTGAAGTTTATAGATGTAGATACCAGTAGCTATATCATTATTATAACCCGTTGACCATTCCGGCATTCCGTCACTCCGCTTGCCTCTTGAATCAAATTCTTTTTCGTAGTAGCCTTTATCCTGCCAGCCGTTTACCAATACTTCTACTATTTCTCCTTTTATGTCATAGATGTATAGTTTTACATATCCTCCTTCTTTTAGCCGATACGGGATTATTGTCCTTGGATTAAATGGATTCGGATAATTATTCAGTAGTTTGTATTCTTCTAAAACCAAAGGGGGAAATTCTGCATTGCCGGTTATTGTTACGGTTACTTCTTCTCCCGGGGCTGATTGATTTTCGGTTGAGTCTATGGCTGTTACTAAATAATAATATTTTGTCTCGCTGTTTCTGTAGGGAAGGTTTTCTCTGAATAGTGTATCTGTTGTTGAACCTACTAACTTTGTTGAGTCATAGATAAATCCGGTTACAGTATCTCTGTATATTCGGTAGTACTTAAAGTCTGCTTCTGTGTTTTTATTCCATTTCAGTAATATCTGTTTCTCCTCATACACTCCGGTTATGCTTCTTGGTGGTTTTGGGGCTAAGTCTTGATAGGTGTATTTTTCTCCGTAAGGTCCGCCGAACAGTCCTATATCACTTCTTGTTCCATCTTTATCCAATATTTCGGGATCACCGGCATCTATTAACCGTGAGTACATTTGTAAATGAAAGTTTAAGCTGTCTTCATTTACAAACATAGGGTTTACCGATAGATTTGTGCTGTCAGGTGTAAAACCTGAGTAATTTGTTCCGTTGTTCCATGAATTATTATACTTTACATCCGGAGCTTCCGCACCTATTAATCGGAATCCATTTTCATTACTTATTACAACATTATTCCTTATTGTTCTTAAATGACGGGCTGCTATTCCAATACGAAAATTTATTGCTACATTATTCTTTACTTCAAATGGTATATAACCGGCTGTAAATCCATAATAACTAAGATCACTTCTTCCTATTAATAAATTATTATATATCTTACTTGTTCCGGTACTTGCCATCGCAATTGCATCTCCATACTCTCCTTTTACCATTATTGTGTTATTAAATATTACTGCTCGTGCACCTAAGGTTGTTACTACGCCTTTATCTCTTACATTAAAAAAATTATTATATATCGAATCAATTACTATTGTACTCGACCCTGCTACATCGATACCCGTCGTTACAGTTTCAAATACATTATTTTTTATTGTTAAAAATGCATCAGCTGTTATTATTCCAGCTCCGGCTATTGAAAATTTATTGTTTTTTATCTCTCCATATATAGGATTGCTGGCTGTCAAAGCATATATCCCGGTTCCTCCTCCGGAATAATATTCCCTCACTATTATTGAAAAACCCTCTATTGAACATTTATTCCTAAAGATTATTGTGGCG
>JAGUXE010000330.1 GCA_020061995.1 Ignavibacteriales bacterium
GGCTCTGTCAAGTCTTCGGTTGCTTCAGTCTTTTCGATTTGCTGTCAAATTTCGGTTGCTATTTTGCGGGGGCGGGACAATGCATCAAAAAGATAGATTCAATAATTGGCTCTTATCAGACGATTTTCCCCTACATTTAGCGGTTTTGTTTATTATATCATCTGCATTTGATTATTTCTTGACGTTTCAGATACTATTCAACGACAAGGCGTTGTTTTTAAAATTAGAGCGGAATGAATTTTTGATTTATTGCTACCAAAATAATCTATGGTGGCTGTTTGCGTTTTTATACAGCATCATAATCATTTACATCTTGTATTGGTGTAGATATGTAAAAAAAGTGCCAAAATTAATGAAACCCATCAGAATATTAGCTTTAATTGCTATGGGGGGTCAATTACTTCAACCAATATTGTTTTATTTATTAAAATAATTAAAATCGTCTTTGTTTTATAGTTGGGGGTTTTAAAAACCAATACCCGATAAAACACAACAACATGCCTATAATAGCGTATATTAGAACCTGTTTTTCACCAGTCATTGACGAAATACCGCTTATAATCCAATACACCCCACCTATTATAGGAACCCAAAATGATTTTAAAGTTCCCCAAATAGACGCAATGAACGCCACGCCAGCTATAAAAAACAATACAACCCCCAGCAGTAAAAAATTTGCTGCTATATTATTTGGTTTATGTCCATTCATATTTTATATTGTTTGCATTGACTTTATTTAAGGCTGGCGGGGGGAGCGAAAGCAACACTATATTTTCTCTTAAATCTTCCCCCCTCTACATTTTGTTCAACTCTGAGATTGCCTTCTATGCGGAGTAGTGCCTTCTGAACTTTCCCTATACTCCAATTCAGTGTTTTGGATAAATCATAAATTGTCTTATCAGGATTCTCCCTTAAATAATCAAGAAGTTCTCTGGATGTATCCTCTCCGATTTTGATTTTTCTTTGCGTAGCAATTTCCGTCCTCATTGGTAGATAATATTATCTTTGATTATATAAACTTAACGCTATCAACGATAAATAATATTATTTACCGCAAGGCTTAAATAGAATGGAAGATAATATTATCTATGGTGATATAATATGTTTGCCGAAGATAACAACATGCAAACCGTAGGCACAAGAGAGGATAGAGGAAAAGCAATAGCAGAAAAAGACGGTCAGATAAAGAGAATTGATGACAATTCATATAAGGTAAAATCACAATCCAGAGACAGCTTTTATAATGTTGTCTCAACTGAAATAGGATGGAAATGCAATTGCCCTGACCATACTTCCAGAGGAGTAAAATGTAAGCATATATGGGCTGTGGAATTGAGTTATAATATCAGGGAGCAGGTTAAGAAAAACATCATACTGCAACCGATTGTTATCTCCGAATGTTTGTTTTGCCATTCAACCAACCTTAAGAAAAATGGCATCAGGCATAACACAAGCGGGGATATTCAGAGATTCTCTTGTCTGGATTGCCATAGAACTTTCAGCATAAATATTGGCTTCGAGAAGATGAAGCATAATCCACAAGCTGTTACAACAGCCATGCAGTTGTATTTTAGCGGAGAATCGCTCAGGAATACACAGAAATCGCTTAAATTCATAGGCGTTGAGGTTTCATATCAAACTGTTAGTAATTGGATTGAAAAATACACCCTGTTGATGAAGCAGTATATCGACAAGCTGAAACCGAATGTTGGTAGCACATGGAGAGCCGATGAAGTATTCGTTAAATTCAGTGGTAATATGAAATATCTATTTGCCTTAATGGATGATGAAACCCGCTATTGGATTGCTCAGGAAGTCGCCGATACGAAGTTTAAACACGATGCATAGAGCTTATTCCATGAAGGCAAAGAAATCGCTGGAAAAAGACCTAATGTCCTAATAACCGATGGACTGCGAGCTTACCACGATGCTTTTAATAGGGAATTCTATCAAAATTCAAGTCCACGCTCAAAGCATATCAACGCTATAAAACTGGATGGAGATATGAATAACAATAAGATGGAAAGGATTAACGGAGAGATTAGGGATAGGGAAAAAGTCATGAGAGGATTAAAGAAAAAGGATACCCCCATCTTGAAGGGCTATCAGATATTCCACAACTTCATACGAACTCATGAGGGGCTTGATGGTAAGACCCCTGCGGAAGCTTGCGGTATAGAGGTAGTTGGAGAAAATAAGTGGATAACTCTCATTCAAAACGCAAGTCACACAGAGCACCAGAAAAATAATGGTGCTCAGTAATCTTTTATTTTTTGGTTTTCTAATCCAACAGATGAACCATTAATAATTAAAAGGAGTATTTACTATTACAGATAAAGAACTGAAAAGGTGATAAAAATGGAAATGCCTAATAAATATGAACCTTATATTAGAGCTTGGATAGATGAATTAGCAAAATTACCAGCTGGTGAAATAATCCGCAAAAGTAGAGATGATTTTTCACGCTATATAACACAAGATATGGGTAGAACAGCCATAGGTTTTAATAAATGTTTTCTGGCAGGAGAGATGCCATTTCATGCTAAATTGGAAAAACCCCATACATATACAATTTGCATAGAAAGATTGAAAAAATTTGATGAATCCATTTATAAAGGTCGAAATACTTTTCGAGATAGATATGTAATTCCAATCAGAGGGCAAAGGGAAAGAATGAAGAAAATGTTGGCTGAAAAGGGGATTATATTTTAATTAAACAGCCTTATACCTAAAACCTGATTTTTAATGATTTTTTGTGTAAGGGCATCTGACTTCTGACATTCCAGCAACCGACGTTTGACAGCGATTCGAAATAAGTAAAGCAACCGAAGACTTGACAGAACC
>JAGUXE010000250.1 GCA_020061995.1 Ignavibacteriales bacterium
AATTTTGCCTAATTTTTCAAAATTACTCCCATTAAATCTCCATATTCCTGAAGTATGAACAAAATAAATATGGCTTTCAGTTGCTACTATTGATTTTGGAGCTATTGCTCCTAATTTATCTGTAATTTGTATCTGTGAACAATTTTCTATATCTTCAAAAAATAAATACATAATTCTATTTTTCATAAATACTAATATTTTATCTTGAAATGTAATTAGTCCCGTTATCTCTTCATTAACTATATCTATATCTTCTTGTCCCATAATAATTTCTGTTTTAAAAGTTCCTGGTTGTGCAGTAAATTTCCATAAATCATCTAAAGTATGTCCTATATTTGCATTAAATTTAATACCTATTCCATATTCTAAATATGATATATCTGTAGTAATTAATATTTTTTCCTGTTTCCAAGTTTTACCATTATCCCTTGACCATTTATAAGTATCAGGATTTATCCCATCAATTTTTATTATATATTTTCTTTCTACTGTATCTGTATAATTATTATCGCCAAAAGATAAATCATTTAATCCTATCCCTTCAAATTCCAAATCTTTAAGTATTGCAAAAGTATAATCAAAATCAAAACTTTCTGGTTCATTTACTTTTGAAATTATTATTCTATTTGTAGTTACTTTTTTAATTTTGTCAAAAATTGCACCAAATAATCTACCATGTAAAAAAGTAACATAAGATAAAAAAGGTGGTTGATGTCTACCTTCTTCTAATTCTCTTATCAAATCAGTATCTTTTTTATCATCTGTAAAACTATCAGCAGTTGCAGGACATTCTCCAACTAATTGCCATATTGCAGAAGTTCCTCCTATTCTATAAATTCTTCTTTTAAGATTTATATTATATTCTGAAAATGTTGTATTTATCCAAGTTGGCATATTTGTCATGACAACATTTTCATTATTCAAATCAATTCCGTTTTCAGGGTCAGGATATATTTTTGATGGGTCAGATTCTATAACTCTATTTGGGTCAAACCAAGTAAATTTATAAAAATATTTTCCATTTTTATTTCCACCTCCGCTCTTTGTTAATGTAATAGAAAGTTTTGATGGTCGTGGCAAACCTAATTCAACACATCTTTTCATATTAGGATTGGGAGTATCTTGCATAAATTTTAAAGGTCTTATAATATTAGAGAAAAGAAAAATCTCATTTTTATATGGTTTTACATAAAATTTTGCATCAACAAAATTCCAATTCAAAACTTTTCTTGAAAATGAAAGTTCATCAATAAATTTATCTGTATAATATATATAGATTTGAAACAAATAATCTTTTTGGTCAATATCATAAAAACTTACTATTTGCATTAATAGATTATCTTTTATTTGATATATTGCATAAATTTTTCCTTTCACTCCTCTAATAACAGGATAAATAAGTATTCTTTTAGAAGGTCTTTTTCGGAGTTCGCCTGGAATATCAATATCATAATTGAAACTAAAAGAACTTTCATTATCAGCAATTAATTCTGGTGAAAGTTCAGTATTTATACCACCTGTAAAATCAATTAAAGTTGCTATTCTTTTATCACTCATTTTCTTCTGATACCTTCTTTTTTAATAACAATTTCATAATTTTATCAATACTTTCCCCTATATATTTTAGTTTATATAATTCCATAGATTCGGATACTGGGTCATTGCTTTCCCTCAAACATTGCCCTGCAACAGAATAAGCGATTGCGAGATAACATTCTTCATAGGTTTGTAATATTTCATCTTCATAACATAAAACTTGGGGCGCAAGACAATTCAAAATTTCATCCTTTGTTATTGTTTCTAAATTATAATTTTTTTCATAATACTTCATAGAGTTATCATTTAAAAAGTTTATTTTTTCAAAAACCTGTTTAATATGCGAATTGATTAAAACATTAAGATATTCATTTTTCCAAAATGCTCCATCAACGGTTTCCATTCCATTCACAATATCAATAGTTTCTTGTTCTTTAATTAAATATCTTATAAAATCTCTTAACCCTTTTCTTGTTATTCCAAGATGGTTTTCATTCCAACTTTCTGTCCAATATTCATAAACTCCTAATTCTGATTGTTTAAAGCGCCAAGAAATAATATATGGAATAAAATTTGGTAATGAAGAAATATCATACTCATAAAATCCCGTTGAAACCTTCACAACTGATGTATTTGCTTTAACTACTACTGCATTAGTATCCTTTCTTTTAATACCATAAGAATTTGTTACATCGCATAAATCAATAAAAAATGGGTCTATCGGAATTCCATCGATTAAATTAACATAATTTTTTTTAATTCTCATTTTTTCTTGCACTCCCCACTTTCTTTAAATTCATTTGCTCTATGCCTCTTTTTACATTTCTCGCAAAAATCCCATTGGAAATGTGGATAATCTTTAAATTTTTTCCAATTACCACCCCAAGTCAATCCTAATTTTACCCCTATTGCCCCTACTGCTTTATATTTTGCTATATCTTTATAGTCTACTTTTTTATTTTTTATAATTCCTATATCCCAAGCTCGACGGCAATTATGAAAACTCTGTCCACCTTTGAGATATGTTATAATTTTACCATGTCTTGTTCTACCTATAGAATATAAATAATCTTGTTCTTCAAAACTCCTGAAAGTTCCTGTAAAAATAATTTTGATACCATCTACTTCTGCTTCTTGTTCTAATAAAACTGCTTTTTCCTTTGCTTGCTTTGTTAATTGATTAAGGTCTCTTGTCATTATCTTTCACAAACTCAATAAATTTATTTATATAATAATTCAATAATGGATATGGTATCTTTATCATAAACTCTCTTGTTAATTTCCATAATTTTTCCTTATCAATATTTTTGGTTGTTTTTTCTAACTTATCTAATAATTCTTGTTTCATTTTTTAGAAATTCCAATGATACTTATTATCAAAGATATAATAAATGCAATCAATCCACTTATTATACCTGAAATCAATTTAACAGTATTCAAATCTTTTGTTCTTTCTTTTAAGATTGCAATTTCAGAAATATTTTCGATTATCTTATCATTTATTTTTTCTAAATGTTTTTCTATTTGTCCTATTTTTTCACAGATATAATTTAGTTTTGTTGTTATTATTTTATTCATTCAAAAATATATCCTTTATTTTGTAAGTCTGTTTTTATATAATTATTTATTTCAATATCTGTTAATAATGGGTCAATGAAATAATCTTCTGCAATTTTAACATTATCTATATAACATTTTACAATTACAATTGCTATATCTGTTATTCTATCAATATTTAAAGTTAATATTGCCATTTTATTCTCTTTCCAATGCAATCCAATCTACATTTCCAGTCCAATTATTTTGAAAATTTATTGTAAATTTTGTTTTAGTTATATTTGTGATATAGGCATTTGTAACTGATGTATCATTATAGGTTAAGGTTATTCGTGGAACTTTATTAAATTCTCTTTCAAAAATTATTATTGCTTTTTTTGAATTTTTAAAATTTATAGTTCCTGATTGCATCATATATTCTTTTAC
>JAGUXE010000300.1 GCA_020061995.1 Ignavibacteriales bacterium
CGGACGATTCATTTCTTCTTGCAAACAGCTATGCAAAAGCCAGTATTTTCATAAGTAAGCTCGGGAAATTCTGTTTGATGCTGAGCATAAAACGAAGCTTCATCAAAAATTGATTTGATAAGCCTGAGAAATTGTTCACGCGGCATTTCGCTTAAATGATACGGACTAGTGATATATGGCTTACCATCTTTATATCTCAACATCGGCGTTGAAATTATAACAATGCCTCCTTTTTTAAGAAGTTTGTATATTTTTTTGATAAATGGAACTGGATCAGGAAGATGCTCAATTGTTTCAATGGAAACAATTTTATCAAAACTGCAATCCTCAAATTCCAATTTATAGCAATCTTTTTGAATGTACTGAATGTTGTCGGCATTGTAGTATTTTTTAGCATATTTGATAGCGGTTTCGTCTATATCCACGGCAATTACACTTTTCGCAACCTCAGATAAAATTTTAGAACCATATCCACATCCACATGCACAATCTAACGCGATATCATCCTTTGAAATAAATTTTTTTGCAAATTTATATCTTGCAATATGCCTTTCTACATTTTCTTTGTCCTGATCATTCCTTACCACCCCAAGCTCGGGATCGTCATGAAAATACATTTTTTCGTCACTCAATTTTTCTGGCATTGTTTAAACACCATTATTAATATCGTTTGAAACATATAAATGGCGTGAAGCTGTTGGTAACATCTCGGGGCATCGATGTCTGTTCGGCTACACCGATTGCCGCCGATAGGGGACATCTGAAGGTTCCAACGTACAAGCAGCTTGCTCGTAAGTCTCTCCTGCGCGTCCTAGCGATGAGAAAAATTAAAATGAGATTATTTTTATTTGCTGGATTTATTCGACAAAACCTGTCATTTTTATACGTCTCAAAAACTCATCATGGTTTCTCACGATTCTATATTGGGGGATTAGTTGTTCGCATTTATCACAATAAGGATATTTGTAAAATTCCCCCTTTTCATGTGCGTCCCTAAATTTAACAAAATCTTCCCCGTTCCATATATCAATTAAACTATCGACGTTTGTATCCCCAAGTATAATTTCTCCATTGAAGTCAAAACAACAGGGAACTATTCTACCATCCCATAAAATTTGAAAAGCATGCAAGAAAAAGATTCTGCCACACGACTCTCTTTTCAAATTCTTGCCGACGTTTACATATTCCCTCCCTGAACCGTAGTTGTGGCAAGGAGATATAATCAAATCATTCGCGATTGGATTCCAGTACTCGATAAATTTCTCTTTCTCGTGCGTGGTTTCTTTCATTTCCATGAATTTAACCCCGGCCCTAGGAAATTTAGCACCCATCTCCCTTTTGATCTTGAAAAAACGATTGACGTTGTTGAATGTAGTTTCAAAACTTAAATTGACGTGTACAGACTCATAAATTTCCTTGGTTATGCCTGAAAAAGTTATGTTCATTGCATCCAGCCCAGACTCAATAAGTTTAATGGAATTCTTTTCATTTAACAGAGAAGCATTTGTTACCATATAAGTGGTTAGTCCTTTTTCTTTCGCATACTTAATTTTTTCAAAAACATTTTTATCCAGAAGCGGTTCACCGAAGCCATGTACGTGAACCATTTTTACATTAAGTTCTACGCATTGGTCTATCAATTTTTTAAAAAATTCTAAAGACATGATTCCTTTCGGACGGGTCAATTTTTCTCTCGGACACATGACACATCTGGCATTACACATGTTTGTGTTTTCAATTCGAACCTCTTGTGGAAATGGTGCAGTTGTCATAGGTTCTCCCCTTTTGATGTCATCAGATCGATCGCTTTCTCCCATTTTCCTTGTTTTGATAAAATGCGTCGGATAATATCTCGAACTGCTTCGTCACCCCCCCGATGTCGGGAAATGTAGGACGCGCAAGATTTAACTTCATCAGGTGCATCAAAAACTGTCGCGGGAAATCCAACTCGTCGTAATATCGGAATATCACTAATATCATCACCAATATAACAAATATTTTTTAACGGGATTTTTTTAGATTCACTAATGTCCATTAATTTCGATAATTTATCTTTGACCCCTTGAAACAGATAATCGATTTTTAATTCTTCACTTCGTTTTTTAACAGCTTCACTTGTTCTGCTAGTAATAAAACCTATTTTTATTCCGCATTTACGGGCAATAGTTATGGCCATGCCGTCTCGTACATGGAAGGATTTCAATTCAATGTTTCCGCTCCCCAATATTATCTTACCATCGGTTAAGACCCCGTCTACATCCATAATAATCGCTCGAATATCAAAGTCGCGTTTTTGATTATTCAACATACAAATGCCACCTATGCAATGCCAGCTCTTAATATAGAATGAATATTAAGCACCCCGATTACTTTATTTTTTTCGTCAGTTACGATTAACGCGGTGATCTTAACGTTTTTCATCTTTTTAAGAGCATTAAATGCTAGTTCATCTTTGGATATTGTTTTTGGATTGGCTATCATAACTTTTGAAATCTCGGTATTAATAAAATCGCGTTCTTTTTCAATCAACCTTCTGAGATCACCATCTGTAAAAACACCCAAAAGGGTATCGTC
>JAGUXE010000074.1 GCA_020061995.1 Ignavibacteriales bacterium
CCGAAGCACGAAATTCTAATTTTCTAATTTTCAAAACTTTTGTTTCGGTCATTGGGATTTTGGTCATTGGAAAATTGTTTCGCCTGCCTGCCATCAGGCAGGGATTTCGATATTTAAGATTTCGGATTTAAACGTTTCATATTCTAACTCACTTCCTAGTTAATTCGCGATATTTTAAATAACTAATGAGCTGGTATAAACCGGCATTAAAGGCAACCACAAAGCCTACAAAGCCATCTTTGTAACCTTTTCTTCCAATATAAGTTCTTATAAATCTGTCAAATGTCCGCCAAAGGAATCTGCCTAATCGCATGGGTTTATTCTGTTCAAGCCATTTCTGGGCTTCACGGCTAGTTTGATTATTTAATTTGCTAAAAAAATCTTCTAAATTTTTATAGGAATAATGTATTATATCCGACTTCAAATGGCCGCAGGGCTCATCCATAAAGGCACGCGGATGCACACTGACTTCCTCATAGCGAAATTTATCTTTACGAAATAGTTTTAGTTGCGGACTAGGATACCAGCCACCGTATTTAACCCAATAATTACCGATATAGTTACGTCTGGGAACAGTAAAACCATTATATTTAGCCTGAGAGCTAATCGCAGCCTCTATCTCTTTTTTTAACTCCTCTGTCACCCGCTCATCTGCATCTAAACTCAAAACCCAAAGGTTCTTAGCTTGAGAGTAGGCAAAATTCCTATGTCTACCTTCGATATCCATCCTTTTCTCTATAATCCGGCAACCATATTCCTTGGCAATATTAACTGTATTGTCTGTACTTTCATCATCTACCACTAATATCTCATCTGCCCAGCCTGCTACTGACCGAAGGCAATCTTCTATATTTTTTTCTTCGTTTTTGGTCAAAACAACTACCGAAAGTTTAACCATGCATAAATTCCCTAATTGAATCGATAATATAACCCTTCTCCTGCGTCGTCAAATCCGGATAAACAGGAATTGCCAGCGTGTTGCAAGACGCCTTCTCTGACTCAGGAAAATCTCCTTTTTTATAACCCAAATATTTAAAGCACTTCTGAAGATGCAAAGGTTGCGGATAATAAACCCGCGCCTCTATTCCTTTATTTCTTAGATACCCGATTAATCCTTTAGCCGGCACCTTTAAACGCAGCACATATTGATGGTAAATATGGGTTGTATAATCTGCGACATAGGGAGTTTTTATATCTAATCCCCTGAGCCGTTGATTAAAATATTCGGCATTTTTTTGTCTTTTTCTATTCCAGGAATCCAGATATTTAAGCTTTACCTTCAATACCGCTGCCTGAATAGTATCTAGGCGATTATTATAACCTATTATTAGATGATTGTATTTTTCAATGTTACCCTGATTCTTAAGAAGCATAAGTTTATATGCGATATCTTTATTATTTGTTAAAACCATCCCGGCATCACCGAAAGCGCCTAGATTTTTACCCGGGAAAAAACTCACTGTGCCGCAGTCGCCTATTGTGCCGGCTTTCTTGCCTTTATATTCTGCGCCAAATGCCTGGGCAGTATCCTCAACAACCGGTAAGTTATATTTCCTGGCTAACTTTAGTATATTATCCATATCCGCGCACTGACCATAAAGATGCACTGGAATAATTGCTTCGATCTTTGAATTTGTTTTTTTCTTCAAGGCCTCTTCTATCTTCGAAGTTGAAATATTGTATGTATCAGGATCAATATCCACAAACACAGGAATTGCTCCTGTAGCTACTATTGCTCCAGCAGTGGCATAATAGGTAAAAGCAGGACATATCACGCCATCACCGGGCTTGATACCCAAGGCAATTAAAGACAGCCTTATAGCATCTGTGCCATTAGAAACTCCCACTGCGTATCTTACATTGCAATATTTTGTTACTGCATTTTCAAAATCCTCGATTTCATCACCAAAGATAAAATGAGCATTATCAATTACTCGTTTAATAGCTAAATCTAATTCCTTTCTAATTGGTCTAATTTGTTTTTTAAGGTCTAATACGGGTATTTTTTTCATAGTAAAGTTGATAGCGCATCTAGCGCTTGCTCAACACTAATTTCTTCTAAACATGCTCTATTCTTTTGGCATTTAGTTAGACGGAAATTGCGGTAACAAGGACTGCACTCTAACGTTTTCTTTAGGACAATGTGGCGCTTTTCATCCGGTGGATAAGGACCGTAAACTTTAGGATCAACCGGGCCGAAAAAGGAAATGGTTTTTTTCCCTAATGCTACAGCAATATGCAAAGTCCCTCCGTCATTGGCAATCAAAATATCAATATTGCTTATAATAGAAATCAGCTCTTCCAAAGAGGTCTTTCCCACTAAATCTATCAGCTCTTCTGATGTTTCTTTTACAATAGTATCAGCAATATATCTTTCTGACTCATCTCCTAAAATCAATATCTTGGCATTATAATCTTTGATTATCTTATCAGCTAACTCTACAAATTTTGAAGCTGTCCAGTGTTTAAGGCAAGCATCCTTTCCCCAACTAGCACCTGCCCCCGGGGCGATGCCAATCAGTAAATCATTATCATTAACACCAAGTTTATCAAGTATGTTCTTACTTTTTGTTTTGCTATGTTCAGATACAGACAAATCCAGATCATATATTTTTGGCTTTATATTAATAAACTTTAATAAATCCAGATAATATTCTACGACGTATTTATTATTATATCCGTCTATATCAATCTTATCAGTAAGGAACATTCCGCGATTCTTATAATTGAATCCTATGCGCTTTTTAATCCCTATAAATTTTGACAATAAACTATAGCGATGATCAAGAGAAAAATCAAAAGCAAGCTCAAACTTTTCTTTTTTTATACTCTGCAAAAGACTAAAAGATTTATAAACGCCTTCTAATTTTGACCGAGAATAAATTTTCTTTATATCCCCTCTAGAAAGTGCAAAGACTTTATCAATGTTTTTATTATTCTCTAAAACAGGCTTTACTCTTTCATTACACCAATAACTTATGGTTGCATTAGGTAAGCTATCCTTAATAGCTTTAATAACGGGAGTGGTAAATAACACATCGCCAATGCCAAAGGGATTAATAATAAGAATTTTTTTCATCTTTTAGCCTTTAATCCCCTTGATAATCAAATGCCTTCCAAAAAGCAACTCTTTGGATAACAATATTTTATTGATTCTGGAATAGTCAATATCACCCTTTTTCTTGGCACGGTGTGCTTTTAAAAAAAGCTGTAGTTTTATTAAAGGCACCAGAAAAGATAATCCGAAATTCTCGTAAATACTTGTAAATATTTGAGTTACAGAAAAACAGTTCTCCCACAATAAATATTCTAAATCCTGGTATCTATAAGGAAGGAGATGTAAATTAAAAATCTTTTCACGAGGATTATGCATTTGGTCTAATGGCGACTCTCTATAATAGTCAAACGCCCCTTCAAATAAAAAACGCAACCTTGATTTAAGATTAAGGATATTTGGGACAGAAATTACCAGAACCCCTCTAAATTTTAAAATTCGATTGACTTCTTTCAAAAATTCGTAAGGGTTTTTTAAGTGCTCCAAAACTTCTAATAATAATATGTAATCAAAAGAATTATCCTCAAAAGCGAATGGTCTGTTCAGATCATATTTCTTAAATTGTATCTGGCCTTTATATTTAAAACCTTCCTCATCTAAATCGCAGGCAACTACCTCAAAGCCAAAATCTTTAAGCATTTTAGAATAGTCGCCGCCACCGCAGCCCAAATCTAAAATCTTACCTCTTTTTTCTTTCTCAAATATTTGCTTAATCTTTTGTAATTCGAAATTTATCTTTTTTTTCATATTTTTAAATTTTTTTAACTATCTGCTTTATCTCTTGTGTTTTATTTTTGTTACAAACTAAAAGTCCGTCTTTACTATCTACTATAACGAGATTGTTTAAACCCAGAGTAACTACCTTTTTTTCTTTTGCATATACGGTAATATCTCTGCTTCCCAAATCAATATGCTTACCCTTAAATATATTTCCATTTTTATCTTTTTTAAAAATCTGCTCTATTGAATTCCAGTTCCCCAAATCTAACCAACCGCAATCCGCAGGCAAAAGTGCTATTTTTTTTGTTTTCTCCATTATGGCATAATCAATAGAAACAGCTGGAAACTTAGACCAGAGTCTATTTAAATCCTCTTTATCTTTTATCTGCATTAAAATTTTATATACCTTAGGTTGCAGCTCTCTAATTTCCTCTAATAGAGTTTGTGCTTTAAAAATAAAAATTCCTGCATTCCAATAAAACCCTCTATCTCTTATTAGTTTTTTTGCTATTTTTAAATCGGGTTTTTCAATGAACCTATGAACAGTATATATTTTTGATTTTTGATTTTCCCTGCCTGCCAGCAAGGCAGGGATTTTTGATTTTATTTGAATGTATCCATATCCTGTTTCAGGTCTTTTAGGTAGTATTCCTAAGGTAACAATATACCCATCTTTTGCAACTTCAATACTTGTTTTTAAGATTTCCAGAAACTTATGTTTTTTCTTTATCAGGTGATCGGAAGGCAAAACCATTATGATTGCCTCTTTATCCTTATTAAAAATTGCGCAAGATAAAGCTCCTATAGGCACAAGTGTATTTTTTGCTTCAGGCTCAAATAAGAAATTTTTTGCGGACAGACGGAATTTCCTTATACAATCCCTGACCTTGGCTCTATAATTCTTA
>JAGUXE010000017.1 GCA_020061995.1 Ignavibacteriales bacterium
CTAATTGGATAAGTTTATTATTAACGGTGGAAAAAGATTAAATGGAAAGGTTAAAATCAGTGGTGCAAAAAATGCATCTTTAGCCTTAATGCCGGCAACGATTCTAACATCAGGTGACTCAACTTTATATGCAACTCCTGAGTTAAATGATGTATTTACAATGATTAAACTCTTAAATCAATTAGGTATTGAAACACAGTTTAGCAATTACATCCTCACTTTAAACACCCAAAACATAACAAGTCAAACCGCACCGTACGAACACGTAAAAAAAATGCGTGCGTCAGTTTATGTACTTGGTCCTCTTTTAGCAAGGTATGGTTATGCAAAAGTTTCCCTGCCGGGTGGATGTGCCTGGGGCCCAAGACCGATAAATTTACATATTGAAGGGTTAAAGAAACTTGGTGCAAATATCGAACTGGAGCAAGGATACATAATAGCAAAATCTAAAAAACTTCACGGGGCAAAAATAAATTTTGATAAACCATCTGTAGGCGCAACCGGTAATATTTTAATGGCTGCCTGCTTAGCGAAAGGAACAACAATACTTAACAATGCGGCGATGGAGCCGGAAATCACAAATCTTGTCCAGTTTCTTATTAATATGGGGGCAAAAATAAACGGCATTAATACTTCGATATTGGAAATTGAAGGTGTTGATGAACTTAAATCATCTGAGATAAATACAATCCCGGATCGTATTGAAGCAGGGACTCTATTGGTAGCTGCTGCAATGACAAAGGGGAGTATTACAATTGAAGGGGGAATAGATAGTCATCTCTATTCAATTTTATCAAAATTGGAAGATAGTGGTGCAAAATTAACTATTTCAAATAATGAAATCTCAATTGATGCTAAAGATATTGCACTAAATAGTGTTGATGTAACAACCGGAGTATTTCCGGGTTATCCAACAGATATGCAAGCACAATGGATTGCGTATATGTCTCTGGCCAATGGAGTAAGTACAGTAACAGATACGGTTTATCTTGATAGATTTAGTCATGTATCTGAATTAACAAGATTAGGTGCTGAAATAACTGTTCAGGATAATAGTGCGATAATAAAAGGAGTTCCGCGTCTAAACGGAGCTAAAGTTATGTCTACAGATTTAAGAGCAAGTGCTTCCCTCGTTCTTGCAGGTTTAGCCGCTGAAGGAACTACTGAAGTTTTGCGAGTCTACCATCTTGATCGCGGTTATGAAAAACTTGAACAAAAGTTAAAGAATTTGGGTGCAGATATCGAGCGAGTCTCAACGCCTGAGTTTTAATAACAAACTCACAATCAAATAAAATGAAGATCCCTCATTTAGTTAGAGATAATCTTTTCACATTTTTCATATTTCTAATTTTCATTTCAATAAACATTACCTTACTTATTCTTCCATTGACAAAATATGTAAGCTATGAATTCTTTGCATTGAATGGAGTATTCATTACAATTTTTTCTGCTTTTATCTTTTTGAGATTATTTAAAACCCTCAAATATCCTTTTACCTGGAAAAATCTTTTCTTTTCAAAATTGGTGTTGATCTTAATCGCAATCCCTGTTGCAGCTGTAGCGCTTCAATTATTTTTAAATGGAATATGTTCTGTATTTGAAGCAATACAATTCTATCTCGTTTTTACAATTCCAACAATTTTTGTGGGGTTGGCAATAGCCTCGTTTTCATTTTATTTAACTGAAAAATATTCATATATCTTATCAGGCTTGATTTTCCTATTCTTTATGATTCTGCCGATTTTCGATTTTTATTTTTTACCGCAGGTTTATTTCTTCAATCCCCTGATTACATTTTTTCCGGGAACTATTTATGATGAATCGATTGAAGTAAATCAAATAATTGTAATATATCGGCTGATGGTTACACTCTTCTCAATAGCTATATTCGTATTTATCAATAAATATTTGAACAAAAAGGAATTTGGAGGTATCAAAGAGAAATTTTATTTTATCACATTACTGATAATATTGTTTTTATCGTCATATTTAATTTATCCCCGAATTGGCTTCTCTACAACAACAGAAAGACTGACTAATTTTCTAACTAAAAAGTTAAAGACTGATAATTATACTATTCATTTTGATTCATCGATATCTTCTACAGAAATGGAGTACATCAAGCAACTTCATCAAATTTATTATTCAGAGTTACAGGAGTATTTTTCGAATGATGTTGACGGAAAAATCACATCTTTTGTCTTTAAGAATTCAATCCAAAAACATGAATTGATGGGATCTGAAAATGCAGATGTCGCTAAACCATGGCTTAAACAAATCTATATAACTAGAGAGAGTTATGAATCAACCCTAAAACATGAATTGGCACATATCTTTGCCGGTGAATTTGGTGCGGATCCATTTAGAGTACATCCTTATTTTAATTTTGCTTTAATCGAAGGTATTGCCATGGCGGCTGAAGACGATTATGCAAATTATAAATTAATTGATTTAGTCGCGTCGTCGAGGAATACAGAATATGAATTGAACCCGTTAATACTTTTTAGTAATAGAAATTTTTTTGTAAATGCATCGAGCATTGGATATGTCAATTCGGGAGTGTTTGTAAAATTTATTGCTTCAAAATTCGGAATGAATAAAATCAAAAATTGGTATAAAGGAGAAAATTTAGAAAATCTAATTTCTATATCGAGTCAGGAGTTAGATTCATTATTTAAAGCATACATTAATGATGAGCAGCAGCAGAAAATTTCATTTAATACTTTGAAATACTATTTTGGAAGATCCTCCATTTTTATGAAGGAATGTCCTCGTTTTGTCGCCAATAAATTGAAGGAGGCAAACAGAATGTATCATAATAAAAAGTATGCTGAGGCATTAAAAATTTTTGAAATACTAAGTTTATCAACAAATAGTCCACAAGTTTTATATGGTAGAATAGCAACCTTATCTGAATTAACATTAAAAGATTCTGCACTTAATCTGTTAAATAGTGAAATCAATTACTTTGAAAAAAGTGGTGCATATTTTTCAATACTTTTAACTAAAGCTGATTTGCTCCATCTAACGGGGAAAGTGATTGAGGCAAATTCTTTATATGATTCACTAATAAATTATCAAATTACTCCTGATTTTACATCCGCAGTTTTATTAAGAAAATGGTTGAATGAAAATGGGTACCTACTCCACTACTTATCAACCAAAAGAGAAGAACGATCAGAAATAGTAATTGATCTGATGAATGAAAACATAATTCCTAAACTGTTTTTATCACTAACAAATTCAAATGAAAAATATAAGAATAGAGTAGATTCAATCTTCTTAAACTTTGTGGCAAACCTACAATCCGGACAAAAATATTATGATTTTTTTGAAGATAAAATACTCTCTGAGCAAATAATCAAGCGACTGTCTCAACATTTCTTTCGAAGAGGAGATTACGTAAAAGCTTTTTATCTACTCGATCAAATCCATGAACCTACTGTAATATTTTCTGAAATTAGATCACGGTTAAAGAGAATAAAATAGTTTTCCTCATTAATCCGGTTTATTTATTAATTAAAATTGCTTTGTATATTGCAGTCAGCAAACAAAATTAGTTTTTAAAACCATTCAATATGAAGATATCATGAAAAAGGAAATAGGTAGTAAAGGCATTAATCAAGGATTAACTAATATCTTTCTTGGAATAATTACTGCATTTATTGTACTGATTATTCTCATGGAAATTAAATCTATCTTAATTCCAATTACTTTTGCTGTCATCTTAACTTTTCTATTCCATCCAGTAGTTGATTACGCCAAAAAGTATAAAATACCAAAATCCGTCTCAATAATATTGATTTTATTCATCGTATTTGGCTTAGCATATTTTCTACTGTTAATTTTACTCTCATCAGTTCAAAGTATTTCATTAAAATCCGGTTTCTATCTACAACGCCTCGAATTATTAATGGTAACGATCCTTGAACCATTCAATTTAACCATGAATGAATTCTTTTCGATGCTTAATATTTCAAATGACAAAAACATTGCAAATGAGGTAGTGGAAAAACTATTTTCAACAGGAATAGTTCAACAAACATTTATTTCTGTCTCTTCATTTATAGGTGACCTACTAATTATTATGATTTTTTGGCTCTTTATGATTTTTGGAAAGAGTAAATTTGATTTGAAACTTCAAACCGCTTTTGGTGTTTATGGCGAAGAAGTTTTCACCTCGATAAATAAAGTGAATAATCAAGTACAATCATATATTTTTATAAAAACAATCATCAGTTTTGTGACCGGAGCTATTGTAACTATTATACTATTAATATTTGGAGTAGATTTCGCACTCCTATTTGGTTTCCTCACATTCACATTAAATTATATACCCAATATTGGTTCATTAGTTGCAACCATTTTCCCCGTTATTATCGTTTTTATGCAATTCGGTTTTGGCTTTTATTCAATAATTATAATTTCTCTGTTAAGTGTTAATCAGTTTGTTATAGGTAATTTTATTGAACCCCATTATCTGGGCAAACATCTAAATTTAAGTCCGGTCTTTGTTTTATTTTCTCTAATATTTTGGGGTTGGGTATGGGGAATTACCGGAATGTTTTTAGCCGTTCCCATTGCAGCAATTTTGAAGATAATTTGTGGAAGTATTGAACCGTTAAAACCATTTGCAATTTTAATGGGGGGCAATACCCTGGAATAATATGGTAAAAAGAAGATCTTTTAAAAGAGAATTGGATAAGTTTGAATTTCTTAATGTTGCTTCTGAAGTCGCAAACGAGGTAGAATGCAAAGTCTTTTTAGTCGGTGGATTTGTACGGGATATGATTCTATCTCGAAAAAAGCTTGAGATGGACTTTTTAATTGTTGGTGATGGACCCTCATTCGCAATCAAATTTGCCAATAAACTCGGGATTTCTCAGATTAATATTTTTAAGAATTATGGTACTGCCCATTTCAAATATCAAGATTTTGATCTGGAATTTGTAGGTGCTCGAAGAGAATCTTATACTCACCAAACGAGAAATCCTATCATAACTCAAGGGACTTTCGATGATGATATTCAGAGAAGAGATTTCACGATAAATACCTTAGCGATATCAATTAATCAGGAGAATTTTGGTAAACTCATTGATCTCCATAATGGCTATGATGATATGATTTCACAAATTATCAAAACACCACTCGATCCATATATAACCTTTAATGATGACCCGCTTAGAATAATGCGTGCAATCAGGTTTGCTACACAATTGAATTTTGAAATTAGTCCCCCCACCATTGATGCAATTAAACAAATGCGAGATCGACTTTCCATTATTTCTCAGGAAAGGATTACAGATGAGTTGTTCAAGATCCTTGCTTCTCCGATTCCTTCAATAGGACTAATTTACTTATTCAATACAAAAGTTATGGAAATTATTTTTCCGGAGATTGCAAATTTAGCCGGAGTTGAACAAAGAAAAGATTATCATCACAAAGATGTTTTTTATCATACATGCAAGGTGGTTGATAATATTGCTCAAAATACTGACAATGTTTATCTTAGATTTGCTGCCCTGGTGCATGACATCGCAAAACCCCATACAAAAAGATTTGTTGAGGGGACTGGATGGACTTTTCACGGACACGAAGATTTGGGTGCGAAATTAATGAAATCAATTTTCATCAGATTAAAACTCCCCATGCATAAACTGGAGTACGTTAAAACTCTTGTAAAATTACATCTTCGTCCAATTGCACTAGCAAAAGAAATTGTTACTGATTCAGCAATTAGAAGATTAATTGTTGAGGCTGATGAGTTTCTTGAAGATTTAATAACGCTTTGTCGGGCAGATATCACAAGTAAGAATCCTGATAAAGTAACTAAGTATCTTAAAAACTATGATCGGGTAATGAATCGTGTTTTGGAAGTAAAAGAAATTGACAGACTTCGCGCTTTCCAATCACCTGTTCGTGGTGAGGAGATTATGTCGATTCTTAAACTTAAACCCTCCAAAATGGTTGGAATTATTAAATCCTCTATCGAAGATGCAATTCTTGAGGGAATTATCCCGAACACCTACGAAGCATCATATGATTACATGATGAAGAACTACAAAAAATGGATAGATGATTATAACTTGTCTAACGAGAGTTAAAGATTTTGTGATTCGACTATTCCCAAATTATTCCTAACCTACTAAAATTAACCGAATATTTATTCTATTTGCCGCTCATAACTAATTAAAATTTGTAGTATTCGTTTTCCATATTTTAACGCTCGGAATTTTATCGAATTAAAAGTTTATTTTGAAATTCATTTAACAGCGGAACTTATTGAATTTTAATTCAATTAAAAGATATATAACTTATTAAGTTTATTAAAATACTTTTTAAATCCAATTTCGGAGTGAATAATGCACTACAATAAATATTTTGTAATAATACTTCTTTTGTCATCAACTTCATTTCCTCAGAAGAACATGAAATTAAATGATGCGGTTGAAATAGCTTTAAGAAGAAATACACAACTACAAAAATCACTGGAATCAATTAATAGTTATGAATCAAATGCTAAAGCCGCATTTGGTGCATTGCTTCCGACATTAAATGCCAGTGCCGGTTGGAATTGGACTCGTTCTGAAGATGAAGGGGGTGAGGTAAATATCGGTGGGAGCGTATTAACGGTTCCTAAGCAGGTATCTGAATCCCGAAATTATTCTGCCGGATTAAGCAGCGGATGGAATTTGTTTGACGGTCTTTCCAATTATGCAAATCTTTCGAGAAACCGTAATAACCTTGAAGCAGCAAAATTTAGTCTTGAAAGAATTAAGCAAGATATTATTTATCAAACAGTTAGCTTTTATTTCGATGTTTTAAATGCCGAAAAACTATTAAAAGTTAAAGAAGAAGACCTTAAATGGAATCAGAAAAATTATGAAATAATTTACGAGAGAAATAAACTTGGCGCAGTTACTAAAGCTGACGTTTATGCTCAACAAGTAAAACTAGGAAATGCTGAATTAGAATTAATTAAAGCCAAAAATAGTTTAGAGACTATAAAAAGTGGAATGCTCTATTATTTAGGACTTGATGTTTTGGAAGTCTATTCTTTCGAAGATCCACAATATAAGAATAACGATATCGATCCATCATCGGATGATTTTCAAATCGATTCGAATATTTCCGAATTAATTAATAGTGCTTTAAAAAATCGAGCCGACTATAAGAGTTCACAGTTTTTTCTTGAAAGTGCCTATCAAAGCATAAATATGGCTAAAGCCGGTCATCTTCCAACGTTAAGAAACTATGCAAGTTTTGGACTTCGATCAAATCAATTAAAGAATTTGGCTGATTCAAAAACATATCAATTTGGACTATCACTTGATATCCCAATTTTTTCCGGATGGAGTGTCGATAATAGAATTCAGTTGGCTGAGGTTGAAGCTAAAACCCGTCAACTTGATTTAGCTGATTTGGAACGTTCGATTAAAAGGGATTTACAAAAGAATTATCTCGATTTAACTGCTTCAGAAAAACGTGTTGATGTAAGTAAAAAGAATGTGACTGCAGCTGAGGAAAACAGAAAAATTGAAGAAGAAAAGTATTTTCTCGGTTCTACAACATTACTTAATGTACTAATTGCGAATTCAGAATATACCAACGCTTTAAGCGGTTATATTAATGCACAGTATGAATACCTCAAGTTGAAAACCCAAGCAGAGTATCTTTTAGGAACATTAAAATAGTTAAGTTGAATTTCAATCTGTTTATTTAAGATTTATAGAAATAAAGGAGTGCTATCATTATGGCAAACGGAAATAAAAAATCAAAGAAAAAATTATTCATCTTCGGCGGACTCGGATTATTATTGGTTGTTGTGGTCATACTTGTAATTTTTCAAGGGAATAAGGAAGAAATAATACCGGTTGTAACTGAAAAAGTTCAAAAGAGGACTGTTACCCAGACTGTTACAGCTATCGGAAAAATTAATCCTGAATTTCAAGTTAAAATTACTCCCGAGGTCACCGGTGAAATTGTATATCTTCCTGTTAAAGAAGGGGATCAAGTAAAAAAAGGAGATGTTTTAATAAAGATAAAATCGGATTATTATTTGGCTCAAAAACAGAGAGCAGATGCAGCATTACAATCAGCTAAAGCAGGGTTATCACAAAGAAAAGCCGAACTTGATAAAGTAACCTCGGATTATAAGAGAGTTAAAGAATTGCACTCTAAAAATTTAGTGAGTGATTCAGAAATTGAAGCCACAAAAAGTCAATATTTATCAGTCCAGGCAATGTACGAAGGAGCACAAGCTTCTGTTCTTCAAAGTGATGCTGCTCTTCGTGAGGCTCTCGAACAACTTTATAAAACAACAATTACTTCACCTATGAATGGGACTGTTAGTATTCTAAATGTTGAACTTGGTGAACGTGTACTTGGTAGCGGATTTAGCCAAGGAACAGATCTGATGACTGTATCAGACCTCGCAAATATGGAAGCGATTGTTGATGTGGATGAAAATGATGTCCCACTTATTTCAGTGGGGGATACTTCAAGAATAAAAATAGATGCTTTTGGAGCTAGAGTGTTTACCGCCGTAGTTACACAAATTGGAAATAGTGCAAAACAATCAGGTTTTGGTACACAGGAACAAGTAATAAATTTTGAAGTAAAAATCAAATTGATTGAGATTGATAAAAACCTCCGTCCGGGAATGTCTTGTAATGCCAAAATTGAAACCGAAACAAAATCTAATGTTATATCCGTACCAATTCAGTCGGTAACTGCACGAAGTGATGAAAAACCTGAAGAAGCAGATGGAGAAGAAGTAATTAACGGAAATAAAAAAGCGGATGAAAAAATTCAAGAAATAGTATTCATCATCGAAAATAATAAAGCGAAATCGATGAAAGTTGAAACCGGTATTAGTGATGATAACTACATAGAAATCAAAAAGGGTTTAGATGTTGATAAAGAAGTTGTTACCGGAAGTTATCGTGCGATTTCACGTGAATTGAAAGATGGAAGTCTTGTCACCGTTGAAAGCAAAAAAACATTTGGTAGTGAGAAGAAGTAGATATATCAATAATTCAGTTTACAGTTAAATTATTTTGAATTTTTAGTTATACATATTACAAATTGGCAAAAACATGAATATTATAAATATTGAACATATCAGCAAAGTGTATAAAGTAGGTAGTGAAGAAGTTCATGCTCTAAGGGATGTAACTTTAAGAATTGATAAAAATGAATACGTTGCAATTATGGGTCCATCAGGATCAGGAAAGTCGACATTAATGAATATGCTCGGTTGTCTTGATACCCCTTCATCGGGTATTTATCAATTCAACTCAGTAAATGTTAGTCAGATGACGGATAACGATTTGGCGAAGATACGAAATAAAGAAATCGGGTTTGTTTTCCAAACTTTTAATTTACTACCACGTTCAGATGCACTGCACAATGTTGAACTCCCATTAATCTATGCCGGTGTGCCAACTTCTGAAAGAAAAGAAAGAGCAAAAAAATCATTAATTGATGTGGGACTCGGAGATCGTATACACCATAAACCGAACGAACTTTCCGGGGGACAAAGACAACGTGTTGCGGTGGCAAGAGCACTTGTTACTAATCCTTCAATTATTCTTGCTGATGAACCAACAGGTAATCTCGATTCAAAAACCGGTGAAGAAATTATGGGGCTCTTCAACGATATCTATGAAGCAGGTAATACAATTATTTTAGTAACTCACGAAGAATATATTGCAGAACATGCAGCACGAATAATTAGAATAAAAGATGGTTATATAGAAAAAGATGAATATGTACAAAAACGATATATTCCAAAGAGAATAGATTAGTTCTCAAAATATTTTAGTATTTGATGCGATAAGAATTTTATCTTATTCTTTGCGCTTCATTTTTTGAGTATTGAAGAAGTTAGATTTTAAGTGAAACGAATTCCACAAAATAATTTGAAGTTTAATTATTAGACGTAATTAGTCTCGAGAGAAATAAATTGGAAAATTTACTATTTGAATTAAAAGAAGGGCTGTTGATTGCATTTCGTGCAATTAGAGCTAACAAAGCCAGGGCAGTATTAACTACGCTTGGTATTGTAATAGGCGTTACTTCAGTTGTTTTGATGTCAACAGCAATTAAGGGAATTGATACCTCTTTTCAAAACGGAATCAGTTCACTCGGGGCAGATGTTTTGTATATTGATAAATGGGCATGGTTTTCAAATGAAGATTGGTGGAAAGTTCGTCGAAGAAAAAATGTGACTTATGTTGAATATGAAAGATTCAAAGAAATGGCGAAACTTCCGGTTGCAGTTTCTCCTACACTTTGGTCAATCGAAACAATAAAATTTAAAGAATCAAGTTTAGAAAATATTTTTGTTACAGGAACGACTACCAATTATGTTAAAACAAGTAATTTCACTTTTGCACAAGGCAGATTCTTTTCTGAGGTCGAAGGAAGTGCATCTCGTTACACGGCAGTCCTTGGAAGTGAAATTGCAAAAAAGCTTTTCCCTCGTGAGAATGCATTATATAAAGAAATTAAAGTTGGCGGTTTGAATTATAAAGTTGTAGGAATTCTGGATGAGCAGGGAAGTTTCATGCTTGGAAATTTTAATCCCGATAATCAAGTTTATGTACCGATCGGGACAATCTTCAAACATTTTGTGTCAGATAATGTAAGGAGTGTGGCTATTAATGTTAGAGCCGCCAATACCGGAGCTGTTGCAGAAACTAAGGAAGAGGCCGAAGGTATAATGAGAAAAATAAGAGGATTAAAATTATCCGAAGAGAGTGATTTTTCCATTAACCAACAAGAAGGACTCACAAGTAATTATAATCAAACTGTGGGTGTTATTCAGATTGCCGGATTTTTTATTACCGGATTATCGCTTTTCGTTGGTGCAATTGGAATTATGAATATTATGTTTGTTTCGGTTAAGGAAAGAACTAAAGAAATTGGGATAAGAAAAGCCATCGGCGCTAAAAGAAGAACTATTATGATGCAATTCCTTTTGGAATCTTCTGTTATTTGTTTGATGGGAGGTGCTATCGGTTTAATCATTGCAGTAATCTTGAGTATGGTTGTTAATCAGTTTTTACCTACGAGTGTTCAGACTGATTCTATAATACTCGCAATCACAATTTCATTAATTACCGGAGTTGTTGCAGGCTTAGCCCCGGCTTATACAGCGGCAAAAATGGATCCGGTTGAAGCATTGAGGTATGAGTAATGAGATTTACAGAAACTTTAACATTATCTTTAACTTCTCTAAGAACGAATAAACTCCGTACTCTTTTAACTATTCTTGGTATCGTTGTCGGAATATTTTCTATAATCGTTATTATGACAATTATTACGATGCTGCAATCAAGTATTGAGAGCGGTATATCGCAGCTAGGAAAAAATACTTTCCAAATTCAGAAATGGCCTGCAGTACAATTTGGCGGACCCGGTTCAAGGGCTAAATACCGCAACAGACAAGATATTACACTCGATGAGTTTTTCAGATTTCAAGATATGATGAAGGGGGCTAAATATATCGGTGCTGAACAATGGCGCGGTGGAAGATTAATTAAATATCGTAATTTGGAAACTAATCCTAACGTTCAGATTGGCGGGGCATCGTCGGAAGCAATAATGACAAACGATTGGGTGGTTGAGAGGGGGAGAGATATTCGTCCCTCTGATGTTGATAGAAGTAATCCGGTAATCATTCTTGGAAAAGATATTGTTGATAAGCTTTTTGAGAACATAGATCCGATGGGGCAGATTGTTAAGGTTGACGGTACACCACTTACTGTTATTGGAATATTTGAATCTAAGGGACAGTTATTCGGGCAAAGCCGCGATAATTTTGCATTAATTCCAATTACAACTTTTCAAAGTATTTATGGCAGAAGAAGCAACAGTGTTAACATCACAGTAACTTCTTTCGGCAGGGAGGACTATAACGAAGTAATTGAAGCAGCTATTGGACATATGCGAACAGTTCGAAAAGTACCTCCGGGTGAAGAGAATGATTTTGATATTTTCAGTAACGAATCTGTAATCTCCGAGATTAATAGTGTTACCATTTACGTTGAAATAGGGGCAATGGTAATTTCTTTTATTGCTTTATTAGCTGCCGGAATTGGTATCATGAATATTATGCTTGTTTCGGTAACCGAGCGTACAAAAGAAATCGGAATTCGCAAAGCAATCGGTGCAAGGAAAAATCACATACTATCTCAATTCCTTGTTGAGGCTATCGTACTCTGTATTTTTGGAGGATTAATCGGAATTGTTCTCGGTGTGGGGATAGGAAATCTTGCAGGCAGTTTCTTAAATGCTAAAGCTGCAATCCCTTTTAATTGGATTATGATCGGAATCGGTTTATGTGTTATGGTTGGAGTTGTTTTTGGAACGTATCCTGCATATAAAGCAGCTAATCTTGATCCCATTGAAGCTTTAAGATACGAATAATTATTTTGTTCTATCAGACTGTTCGCCGCGGTGAATCGATTCAGTATCATCTTGCCTTTGGTAAGATTCCAAGATCCGTCAGATGACCGCGTTTAATGACATGCTGAGTTTTAATTTTGTGCCTTGGTGTCCTTGTGGCAAAAAAGAAAAATGCCACTAAGTCTCGAAGGTACGAAGAAAATTGTCATGCTGATGACGCTCAGCATCTATGTGTCTTTGGTTAGTTTCCTACATCCGTCAGAGAATGACATTTATTGAAAAACTATAATAGCATTACATATTTACATAAAATCACTATATTTGTTACACTATAAATTTTAGTCGATTCCCTCGAAAGTTTTACGACTAATTATCTGCTTAATTTACCTGATATTAAAAGGGGAACAGCATGAGAATTAGAGTCTTTTTTATTACTATTTTTTTAATATTCGTTTCACAATCATTTCCCCAACTCAGCAAAGTTTTAAATAAAGCAGATTACCCTTTCTGGCTCTATCTACCGGCAGACAGCATCATGCAGAACAATCCTCCTGTATTAATTTTTTTGCACGGGAAAAGCCTTTCCGGAAATAATTTAAATAATGTTCGCAGATATGGTGTAATTAATGCAATTGAGAAGGGATTAAATATGCCCGCAATTGTTATTGCTCCACAAGTAAGAAGGGGACAATCATGGATTCCTTCGAGAATTATGACCACGCTAAAATATGTTATGGAGAATTACAATATCGACACTAATCGTATTTATGTTGCCGGGATGAGTCTCGGCGGTTCAGGAACATATCTTTTTGCGAGCAGATATCCTGAAATAATTGCAGGCGCAGTAGCAATGTGTGGAAGAGGTAACTCCTCCGATATGTGTAAACTTGCATCTTTAAACTTATGGATCCACCATGGTAAAAAAGACATCGACGTTCCTCTTTCAGAATCAACAAAAATTGTTAATGCCATAAAACGTTGCAATAAAAATGCAAATTTGGAATTCACCGTTCATGAAAATTATGGACACAATGAAATTGCCCGGCTCTTCTATAAGGATGAAATTTATAATTGGTTGTTTCAGTTTACTAAAAATAAGAAAGAAACAGACATAACCCCTCAATCATTA
This sequence comes from Ignavibacteriales bacterium, assembly GCA_020061995.1. The sequence continues at coordinate 13,544 of JAGUXE010000017.1, forward strand.
AAATTAAATAGAGCAGAATGAAAGCTATCATACATACCCAATATGGACCTCCCGAAGTTGTAAAATTGATGGAGGTCGAGGAACCACTTCCCAAATCAAATGAACTTTTAGTTAAAGTGTATGCGACTACAGTAAACCGCACCGACTGTGGATTTCGCAGTGCCGAATATTTTATCAGTAGGTTTTTTAGTGGACTTTTTAAACCCAAATATAAACCACTCGGGAATGAATTTGCTGGTGAAGTAGAATCAATCGGTAAAGATGTAACATCCTTCAAAATTGGAGATAAGGTTTTTGGTTATAACGATATAAAATTCGGTTCACATGCTGAGTATTTGACTATAGGTGAGAACGACGCAGTGACCACTATGCCGAATAATTTATCTTTTATTGAATCTGCTCCAATAACCGAAGGTGCCCATTATGCTTTGTACGATATCCTGGCTGCAAAAATTAAGGAAGGACAAAACATACTTGTTAACGGTGCAACCGGGGCAATTGGTTCAGCAGCTCTACAATTGTTGAAATATTATGGAGCAAATGTTACAGCCGTATGCGATACAAATAATTTAGACCTTGTTAAATCACTTGGGGCAGATGAGGTTATCGATTATACTAAAAAAGATTTTACTAAGATTACTCAAACATTTGATTTCATATTTGATGCGGTTGGGAAAAGTTCATTTGCAAAGTGTAAACCTCTTCTAAAAGAGAAAGGTATTTACATCTCAACGGAACTCGGAAAAAACGGTGAAAATATCTGGTTAGCACTAATCACTCCACTGTTTGGAGGTAAGCGAGTTCTATTCCCACTCCCTTCAATCAATAAAAAAGATTTAATTTTTCTTAAGGAATTAGTTGAGACTGGTAAGTATAAACCTCTAATTGATCGACAATACAGATTAGACCAAATCATTGAAGCTTACAAGTACGTAGAAACCGGACAAAAAATAGGTAATGTTGTTATTACTGTAAGGTGAAATTTATTTAATTCATCATTTTACGTGAAGCAAAATAAATGAGAAGTGAAGAACATCTCTAAATTTTCCGCAGATGGTTTTGAAGTAGAGATTGTAAGACCTTACACCACAATCCAATTACATGCTAATAAACCGGAACAACTTCACCCTTAGGGATCAAATTCTTTTTCATGATGAGACCTCCATTTAATAATGTATTTATAAATACACCCAAAATTCGGAAATCTCATAAAATAATTTACATCTGTTTTAAACATACGTACTTGCGGTTAAGCTGCTGCCCAACACAACTATGACGGTTTGAAAAGCACAACTGTATTTATAAAACTATTATTTATTACAATCACACCCTAAAGAACAACCAACTTTGAAAAGCTAAACCATACTACTTTTCACTACGACCGAGTCGGAGACGCGGTCGGGCTGAAGTGCGGGCTAGGTGCATGCATACTAAAACATTTTTACTTATTTATAAATTCTCTACTTTTAAAGACCACATCTAATAGTTTACTTCTTTCCGTTTTCAAACATTCCTCATGAAACGTGACTCCTAATATTCTATCAACTCGGAATGTTCTATTCTCTTTTCTCAAAAGGCAAAACCCTAAAAGGTAATAACTTGAGTCATTAAAAAATATTTCATTGACTTTTACTTCTCTATTTGTAATTGCATATTCATTATCAATATACTTGAACGTTACATGACAATTAAGATTATCTGCATAAACATCTCGCTTCCCTTCCCATTCTTCAAAATCGAAAGGTTCTCTATCTTGATAATTAATATTGTTCAAAAATCCATTTGCGAATGCTTCACCAAGAATTTTTCTTTTTCGTCCAACTTCATCTTCATTATCGGGATTTTCTGAGGCATACTCTCGTAACAGCCGCCACTTTTCCTCTAAATGCAGTCTCACTGTGGATTGAAATCCAAAAAGGATTCGCAGCTTTTTAATGACTTCATCAGAAGTAGAGATATCTCTATTTTCTTGGTCACCACGGATGGCGTTGATTTTATGCCTACATATTTTTTTCTCTAGCCCAAGCGTGCAGTTACAGTTAATGTATATGAGTTGTCCTTCAAGCTGAATTGTTACCTCAAATGGAGGCTTTTTCCCATTTCTTGAATAATAAATAATTGTTTCCATAAAACACTGTACCTAACGGAATTGCGGTTAAGCTGCTACCCATAACAAGAATACAGCACTGAAAAACCCAAGCCAATAATTATTAAAAAACTTTTTTATTAGAACTACTTTAGCCAAGAAACTTTAAACGGAACACCAAACACTAAAATTTGTAAAATGCCGAATGCGAAAACGGCGTCCGCTTGCTTGGCAGGTTAGCCAGCAAATGGTTGTTTGGAGAATTATTTTAAGTCTAATTTTTTCTACCACACCGTTTTTAATTAACTATTCAACTTCTAATTAAATGCACTATACATTAACCTATTTTATGTAAAGATTATTATTCAATGGATTTCAAAGCGTGATAAAGTTTCAAAGTTATCTCCGGTATGGCCGCCATATTTTTCATATTTATACCGGTAAAATAGTAGATTATCGC
>JAGUXE010000188.1 GCA_020061995.1 Ignavibacteriales bacterium
CAAATCCGGTAAATCCGGTTCGGACAGCATACTATACCGCAAGCGGTTATATCCATGATGTTTATGTTTGGAATGATACTGCGTATGCATCTTCAGAAGATACATATGACATGATTGATGTTAGAAATAAATCACTCCCGGTAAAAATTAATTCAAGTGCTGCGTTGCCTGGAATCTACGCCCACAGTGGTTGGCTTACAGAAGACAAAAGGTATTTTATAGCTTGTGAAGAATTTAATATTCGTGACATTACCGTTTGGGATCTTACTGATAGAAGTACATGGAATCTTATTGTTTCACAATGGCAAGCTCCGGCTAATACTCCCGTACATAATGTTTTTGTGAAAGGGAACTATGCTCATATTTCCTATTATAAAGAAGGTTATGTAATCCTCGATATTTCAAATCCATATAACCCTGTCAAGGTTGCACAGTATGATACTTATTTATCGACATCAGGTACCTATGAAGGCTGCTGGGGAGTTTATCCATATTTCCCATCCGGAGTGGTTATAGCTTCAGATATGTCGACCGGATTATATATTTTGGATTTTACTCTTGATAATACAGTTCCGGTTGAGTTAGTTTCTTTTACATACAAAAGTATTTACCCTTATATTCAGTTGAATTGGGAAACCGGTTCTGAAGTTAATAACAGAGGATTTGAACTTCAAAAATCGAGTGATAAAAATAATTGGGATTTTGTTGATTTTATTAATGGCTACGGTACAACCGCGTCTGAAAAAAAATACTCTTATATTGATAAAAGTCCGATTTCGGGAAAATCTTTTTATCGGTTAGTTCAGATTGATCATGATGGGACCAGAACCAATTCTAATATAATTGAAGTTGATTTCAATAAAACTATTTCCTTTTCGTTGGAACAAAATTATCCTAATCCTTTTAATCCATCCACAAAAATTGAGTTTAGTGTTCCTTTCCAAACTCAAGTTACTTTGAAGATTTATGATATCCATGGTTCTGAAGTAAGAACATTGGTCAATGAAGTTAAATCTACAGGTAATCATCAGATTCAATTTAATGCATCTGATCTTGCAAGTGGAATTTATTTCTACAAGATGAATGCTGGTGGTTTTGTTAGCAGCAAAAAGTTAATACTGATAAAATAAATTTTATCACCCATAGAGTATTTGTAAAGGAGAGGAAAACAACCTCTCCTTTTTTTATGTCTATTCAGTAAACTCGGGGTTTTCCCCCGGCTGTCGAGGACCACTCCTCGACATTCTTTATTTAGGTTGTGATAGGTAATTAAAATAATCTATCCGTGTGATGCCCACCACTTGACAGTTTCATGAATTTTGTTATGATTGCAGAGACAATATTAAAGAATACTTTCCCTCGGCTGTCGAGAACCACTTCTCGACAACCGGGGCAGTAAAACTAAAGAATATCCATAATCAGCGGAGAGTTCATGTTAATAAATAATGTTTATTACCCAAAACCAACAAAGAGGCAATTATGTCCTTAAACTTTATAACTAAACTGTTAGTTTTATTATTACTCCCGTTACTGTTTACCGCTGTTAGTTGTAATAAACCAACCGAGCCAACTACCGGTAACGTAACAATAACCGTTGAAGATGCCTCATGTACAGAAGTTTGGCTTGCTGTTAATGCCGGAAATATCTCACTACCAGGAAATTTTATCCTTTATGAAAACAACACTCGTAAAACAGAAATTACCCTAACGCAAAGAGAAACAGTAATTGTAATAGAAAACCTTCTCCCCAAACAGAACTACAGCTATAAATTAATGAACTCCAATAATGTAAGTAATGAAACACTTGCAATAACAATGGATACTACAACATATAACTTTAACTGGGAAACTATTGAGTTTGGGGGGCAGGCAAGTAGTATTTTATTTGATGTAGCAATAATAGATGAAAACAATATCTGGGCGGTTGGAGATATATACACCGAAGATTCACAAACTTATGACTCACTTGGAAATTGGATTGATGCTTATAATGCAGTTCATTGGAACGGTGTTAAATGGGAGTTAAAGAGAATTTACTTTCCATCTATTTGTGGTAGCAACAATAAAACTCCGTATCCAGCAAAATCTATAATCTCTTTTACTGACGGACAAATTTGGATAAGTTCAACTGGGGATAAGATAGCAAGATTACAAAATGGCATTCAGGTCGATAATTTTTGTTTGCCATCTAATGTTTCAATGTTAATCAACAAACTCTGGGGAAAATCAAGCAATGATTTATATGCAGTTGGGAATCTGGGCAATATCGCCCATTGGAATGGAAGCCGATGGACAAAGATAGAAAGTGGAACAACATTAAATATTTATGATATATATGAAGGAAGTGATGGAAATCCGGTTGCTATTGCAACTAATACTGGTGGAGCAGGGAATGAAAATTTACTCCTTACAATAGATGCAAAAACAAAAACTGTAACCGGAACCAAAATTGATACACCTGTTTATTCCATGGTACGTTACTTAAATATAAATAAAAGAAAACATTATCTGTGCGGTGCCGGAGTATATTCATCAACAACGCTAAAAAATAAAAACTGGAAGAAAGAGAATACATTAAACTACTATACAACCGGAATAAGCGGGGGCGAATATAACAGCATAATATGTTCCGGAGTTTATGGGTATATCGGGTATTGGAACGGGAAAAGATGGATAAACACATTTTATCCTGGAATGGGGGCATATCCGGGAGGATATAGCAGAGTAGTAAAAAAAGGGGATATAGTAGTGATGACAGGACAAGTAGATAAATATCAAGGAATAAATCAGCACTCAGCAATAATCACCTGGGGTCAAAACAATTAAAAATTCCCGGGTGATTGGCGGCACCCGGGTTTAAGGCGGCAAATCTCCCGCGGCTGTCGAGAACCACTTCTCGACAGAGGTTTGGGGTAGGCCCGGAACGGATAGTTCTTTAATAAATTAATGCAAAATAGACCTCAATAGTTTGCAGCCTAAAACAAATAATTTAAGGCACAATCGGTCGGCGGGTGCCCTAATTCGGACAAATGAGAGCACTTTTAAATATAAAGTGTATCAAATCGGACAAATGAGAGCACTTTTAAATATAAAGTGTATCAAATCGAACGAATGAAGGCACATTTAAATATAAAGTCCCTTAATTTGATGAAATGAGAGGGCAAATGAATATAAAGCCCACGGCTGTCGAGAACCACTTCTCGACAGAGGATG
>JAGUXE010000244.1 GCA_020061995.1 Ignavibacteriales bacterium
GAAGAGAGAAGGGATTGAATATTAAAGAAGCAGTGATAGATGCTTCGGTTTCACGTTTAAGACCTATCCTGATGACGAGTCTTTCTACCATCCTCGGAATTTTTCCGATTGCACTAGCATTAGGAGCAGGGTCTGAAAGTCGTGTATCAATGGGTATTGCAGTTATAGGCGGGTTGATATTATCAACGTTTTTAACATTATACATTATTCCGGCATTATACTCTTATGTATCAAAAAAATAAATCTTTCTTTTTTAGAGTGCTTTTAAATAATAAAATGAATAACTTCGATAAGTTTATTTAGTCATATTAATTTCGTGGAGGAGTCATGGTAAGAAATTCTTACATGCAGATAATACTTGTTTTTCTATTCTTATTTTCAGTCAGTTTAACGGCACAATCTTATGTGGGACCTGTTCAAGGTTCTGTCACGACAGGATATGTTGTTAACACAAGCAGTTTTGGTAAAACTTCAACTGTTAATGAACCGAAAGAACGTTACACTCGAAATAAAGAACCAATGAGTTATGGTTACGACCATATTGATTTTGGAGTAGAACCCCTTCGATGGCAAGATATTTATCAGACTGATGAGAGTACTTTAGGAAAAGAACAAAATGATTCACTCTCCTCAATTATGCTTAGAAGTTTTGATGGTATTCCTATGGGAAATTCGATACCACCCGATCCATATATCGCTGCGGGACCTAATCACATAATGCTTACAGTAAATACCTCGTTCGCGATTTATGATAAGCAAGGAAATCACTTAAAAACTATTGCTGCAAGTAATTGGTATAATTCAACAGGTATAGCCGCAAACAGTCCATTCGATCCTAAAGTAGTTTATGATCATTATGCTAATCGTTGGATTATGGTATGGCTGAATACTGATGATGCTTCTCAAACAGCATATTTTTTGGTTTCAGTTTCAGATGATTCAGATCCAATGGGTGTTTGGCATAACTGGGCATTGCCTTCACATTTGAATGGAAGTGTTGCAGTTAATAATTGGGGAGATTATCAAGGAGTAGGTTTTGATAGTAGTGCTATATATATAACTTCAAATCAATTTACTTTTGCTCCATATTCGTTTCAATATCCGAAGTTAAGAATTGTTCCTAAAGCTGCATTACTTGCTGCAACTCCCGGGTCAGTCAGTTGGTTCGATATGTATAATATCCGTGTCCCAGTTACTAATGGTCAGGTATTCACTTTGCGACCTACAATTACTTATGGAACAACAACCGACTATCCGCTGGTATATGCTCCTCAAGGTGGAAATTTTATGACAGTCTATAAAATTTCGAATGCAGCGACAAATCCGGCATTGACAGGTGTAAATATCCCGGTAACTCCTTACAATAGTGCACCACAAGCAAACCAATTAGGTGGAAGCACACCATTACTTGAATCAGGCGGAGGTGCATTAAAATTTGAACCCATCTATAGAGATGGATCTGTTTATATAATTCATTCGATTGCTAATCCACAAGCCTTTGCTAGTGCAAGTCTACATTACTTGAAATTGAATGTAGTAAATAATACAAAAGAAGAAGAAATAATTTTCGGAGCTCCAAATTATTGGTATATTTACCCGGCAATCGCTGTTGATAAAAATCATAATGTTGCACTCTCATTTTCAAGAAGTTCCTTAACTGAGTATGTTGGGGCTTATTATACTATAAAAAAGCATAGTAATCCAAGTACATTGGCTCCGACAAGGGTACTTCAGACTGGCAAAAGCAATTATAATGTTACCTTCGGTGGGACTCGAAATAGATGGGGAGATTATAATGGTATTTGGCTCGATCCTTCCAATGAGGAATCATTTTGGATGTATGCTGAATATGCAGCTCCTGCAAATCGCTGGGGTACGTGGGTCGCTGAAGTTAGAGTCGCCCCTTATTCAGGTCCTAGTGTATATACTAATACTGGCATCGTTCAGTTTAATCCGATTGAGTTAGGATTCGAAAGTGATCCTCAAACAGTTTTTATACAAAATTTCGGAACTGAAAACTTAATTATTTCAAATATTCCTGAAAATAAAAATGATTTTAAGAGGATCACTAGTTTAACATTTCCAATCACATTAGCTCCATATGAGTATATTACTTTTGATGTAACTCATGAACCTACAACAGCGGCTATTGTAACTGACACATTTTCTATAGCTTCAAATGATCCAAGCTTTTCAGGTATAGTCGTCAAAGGGAGAGGATTTCAAATTAATCCGGCTCTTGGAAATACAATTTATTCCTCAACCGGAACAGGAAATGTATTAACTCTAAATCAAGTTACAGGAATAGGAACTGAAATTGGTAATTCAAATTATTCTTCACTCACCACAATTGCAGTGAATCCTAAAACGAGTTTAATGTTCGGGATAAGAAACGAAGCAAATTCAGCAAGAATAGTCCGTATTAATTCATTGGAAGGTGATGCTTATACATTTGACGAAATCCCGTTTACTAATGTAACCGGAGCTTCTTTTGATACTACCGGAATGTTATTTATTGCTTTAAGGACTGGTTTTCTTTATCGTTATGATGTCGAAACAAAAGAACTGACTTACCATGATTCAGTAAAATCAGCTCTAAGTACGATTGCTTTTAACCCAAAAACTAATGAATTATGGGGCGGTGGTTATAGAGCAGTCGGTGTTGGAAGAGATAAAATTATTAAGATTAACCTTTCCAACGGTGATACAACTTTAGTTGGAATTACCGGATTCGGAGTATTAAATAATGACCTTGAATTTGATGCTGCCGGAAATCTTTATGGAATTAAAGGGGGTTCAACACAAATTAATGATTTGTTTTCGGTGAATCTTGAAACCGGTGCAGGTACTCTAATCGGCGCATCTGGAATTCAAAATTTAACTTCAATTGCAATTAATTCAGGTATAGCTACATCAATTAAGAATAATAACAAACTTGTGCCGACTGAATTTGCGCTAAGTCAGAATTATCCTAATCCATTCAACCCCTCTACTATTATTGAATATGCACTTCCAATAGAAGCATCAGTTAAATTATCTATCTATAACATACTTGGTGAAGAGGTTAAGAGATTGTTTAATGGAAATCAAATCGCAGGTAATTATAAAGTCTCATGGAATGGAGATGATAATTTCGGTTATAAATTGTCCAGCGGAATTTATTTCTATGAGTTACGCGGAAATGATAATAACGGAAAAGAATTTTCATTGTTAAAGAAGATGATTTTAATGAAATAGAAGTAAATCTTCAGTTAAAAATTAGTTTCATTCTATCTTTCTTTTTTTTAATTTTCTGTCCGAATCAATCAGAAAAAGTCTCGTGGTTCACGAGACTTTTCTGTTTTTATACACAATAATTACCGGATTATTTGAATGATGAATAGGTGTCTCACTTCGCTTTTTCTTATCTTTTTAACTTATAACAATTTATTCGGGCAAATAGCTTCGGGACCTGCTCAAGGAAATATTAATGGAGGAGTTGTTGTCTCAACATTCATTTTCCCAAAATCTGGTACTATAAAAGGTCCGAAGGAGAGGGTAATAAAAAATAAAGTAGCACCGAAAAGAGACATCCATCAACTAGAGATAAGTTCAAATTTCCCTGAGAATAAAAATACTTATGAAGATTTTTTAGAATCTAGAAGACAGAGTGTTGATACTTTATCCACTTTACTGCTCAACAGTTTTAATGGAATTAATCAAACTAATTCAATTCCTCCTGATCCACATTTAGCCATTGGGCCTAATCACGTTATAGCAACAGTAAACTCGGATTTCGCCATTTGGGATAAAAATGGAAATAAATTACAACAAATAAATGGGGATTCATGGTATCAGTCTACTATTATAGGTGCTGGCCCTTTTGATCCTAAAGTTGTATATGATCATTTTATAAATCGTTGGATTATGGTATGGTTACATTTAAATGAAAGTAACAAAACAGCATATTTTTTAATTTCGGTTTCCGATGATGATAATCCATTAGGGACTTGGTATAATTATGCTACCCCGACTCATGTAAATGGTACTACCAATGTAAATAATTGGGCTGACTATCAAGGTGTAGGATTTGATGATAAAGCAATTTATATCACATCAAATCAATGGTCTTTTGATTTTGATTATGATTATGCAAAAATTAGAATAATTCCAAAAGGACAGATTTTACAAAATCCCGGAGGACAATTGTTATGGTGGGATTTCTGGGATATAAAATATCCTAATCAGCCATGGACATCTGCATTCACTATGCGTCCATCAATTGTTTATGGAGCTTCATATGAATATCCGTTGATAGAAGCACCTTATTGGTCCAGTAATTTTTACAATTTGTATAAAATTATTAATCCAATTTCAAATCCTTCAATTATTGGGAACAGTGTCTCAGTTCCAGCATATATGGATCCACCTCAAGCTAATCAACTTGGAGGTGGTCGGTTACCAATTGAGTCAGGAGAGGGGATTCAAAATGAACCTAC
>JAGUXE010000314.1 GCA_020061995.1 Ignavibacteriales bacterium
ACTGTTAAGGAAGAATATTTCCCAATTTTCATTTGTTGTGATGTTAAATCGTTTGTAATAATTCTCATATTTTACTCTATATATGATTAATTGGCTAACTATTAATTGAGCCGATTGACATCGGCTATTTTTTGTAACATTAGCACGAAACGCCGTTCGGGCTAAAACTCTTATTAAAATTTAATCCAATCACTATAACTTCCTAAAACAAAATAACTTATTGAGACTCACAGCTTATGACCACCTTCTCAAAACAAGAAAAATAATTCTCACTAAAAAACCACATCCACTAATCGTCTAATCAACTTCTAACTTCACGACTCTGTTTACACATTGGGTTCTATTATAATTTTTGTTTTTAGCAACAAGACTAATTTTCATTTCTATTCCAACACATATGATTAGAGATGCATGATGCCAAACAATTTAGTTTTGAATATTTTGTGAAGTAACATAGAGCAGATGAACCACTGACACTATCAGCAGTTTCATTACCCCGATATGTAAATCCGTTTCCGGTGGAAGCACTGAAGAAGTAAAACAAATAGAACCCCTTCAAAAAAATACTAAAGAAAAGAATCATTAATATTGTCAATGCAATTATAACAATATTCTTCAAACTGTCAAGAGGTGGCTATCACACACAATTGATCTAATATCAATAGTAGCTATCTCTTATTATTACTGTCGAGAAGTCGTTCTCAACAGCCGTGAGAATACTAAAAATTAATTTCAGCAAAATCAACTTATGTGTCTGCACCTTATCATTAGCTTTCAACCAATTGTAATAAACTAAATTATGGAAAATATAAGTTTACTTTTTTTACCGATTAAAGTTCAACTTCATCTTATAACCCTGTTACTTGAATAATGAATAGCATTTAAAATTAACAACTACTCCTTACGGACCAGTTAAATGTTAAAGTTGACCAACTGTTTTTAGAAATCTATCTGACTTTCTTCCATTTACATCTTTTCTCTCTAATTTTTGTTTATTAAACTGTAAATACAAATATTAAGTTTTTTGCAATATTCAAGTTCAAGTATTAGGATTGTCTTTTTCTATGAATGATAAAATTTCTGAGAACATTTTAAAATCATTCCGCGAGTTTGTAAATAAGTTTATTCCAACAGACGATGAACTTTTTTATTCCTTAATCAGCAACTTTGAGTATAAGAAAGTCGCAAGAAAAGAACTTCTACTTGAAGCCGGAAAAACTGCCAATAAAATATTTTTCTTATCTGAAGGATTTGTTCGCTTCTTTCACACGAAAAATGATGGAGCTGAGGTAACAAGCGATTTTTATTTTGCACCAGGTTTCATTACATCATTTACTAGCTTCATTGATCAAAAACCAGCAATCGTAAATATTCAGGCAATGGTTAAAATGGATGTTCTGTTTATTAAATACAGCGATTTAATGACCTTGTATGATAAAGAACACAAAGTAGAAAGACTAGGCAGACTTCTTGCCGAACAGGTTTTTATAACATCTGAAAAACACTTGTTAAGTTTCCTAAATGACTCGCCTCAGGACAGATACTCATGGTTAATGAAAGAATATCCGGAATATGTTAAAAATATTCCACTGCATTACATCGCATCATACCTTGGAATAACTGCAGAATCACTCAGTCGTATAAGAAATCGATCCTTAAAATAATTTCTTAACTTAAGTCAAGAATTTTATCCTCAAGTACAAAGTAGTTTTGTACTGTAATTATTTAATTAAAACATTATTGAGGATAAAATGAAAACAAAAAGTATTCTTGCACTAGCGACGGTAGTATCATTTTTTTCAGGATGTGGATCCGTTTCAAGGGAAAATTTTCAACAAGAGCTTTCAAACCCGATTGAAAAAATTATCTACTATGCTTCATTAGCCGGAAGTTCCCATAACACCCAGCCATGGTTTGTTACTGTAGATAGTAATTCTGTAATTCATATAAAAGCCGATTTTTCTAGAAAACTTCATATTGTTGATCCTGATGCCCGCGGAATGCTTATTTCCTTGGGAGCTTTTATTGAAAACTTAGAACTTGCTGCAGGTAGTTTTGGGTATAAAGCAGACATTAAAATAACTTCGCCAAATAATAGCGATTCTAATGTTGCCACAATTCAACTTAGCAAATTCCAAAAGAGTGGATACGAACTTAGTCAAATTGAGAACCGGAGAACACTTCGAACTCCTTTTCAGAAAATCGAAATCTCAAAAGATCATTTGAACAAGCTTATTGATAATAATAACTCTGAAATATTTTATTTCTCATCCTTCTCTGAAGAAGGAAAATATATTGCAGAGCAAACACTTGCAGCTTACACTCAGCAGGCGCAGGATGATCAGGCTAAACAGGAGCTTGCAAACTGGATGCGTTTTTCAAACAGCGATGTTGAGAAACATCTTGATGGACTTACAACTTCAGGAATGGGCATAACTGGTTTTGGTGGATTCTTTGTAAGAAATTTTTATAAGCCGGAAGACTCGATGAAAGACTCTTTTATCAAAACTGGAATTGAAAAAACTAAAGAGCAAACAGAAAATTGCGGCGGCTGGCTTGTGATTGTGCAAAATGAAGATAGTCCCGAGCGCTGGATAAAAACAGGTAGGTTATATGAGAAACTTAATTTGACTTGCAGAGATTTGATGATCGGTTTCCATCCTATGAACCAAATGATTGAAGAAGATAACTTTGAAAAGAATGTAAATGAACGATTATCACTGCCGGGGGTCATTCAGTTTGTAGCACGCATTGGTTATGTCGATGAGTATCCATCGGCAAACAGTGTGCGCAGATCTGTAAAAGAAATAATCAGATATGCTGAATAAAAGTTAATTTAATTTTTTAACTCTACTATAAAAGGAAATCAAATCATGAAAAAATCAATTTTAATAATCGTCGTTTTGTTTACCTCAACGTTATGGGCACTACAAATTAATTCTGATTCATTAATAACAAAACAAACCTTAGGTACCGAGTTGGATTTACTTCCATACCTAAGCGGTGGATATTACGTGTCAGCGTGGTATGGAATCAATCAATTTAGAGTCAGAGCAATATTAACAAAAACAAAAGTCCCCCAATTTGCAGTGGCTGATGGTTATACAGATAATAAACTTAAAGTCTATGCGTTTATCACGGATTACTTTTTTAAGAAAAACTTTGAAGGATTTTGGATTGGTGCCGGACTTGAATATTGGGATTCGCAAATTACTTATGAAGCCGAATATCAAACTTCATCATACAACAACACGGTTTTTACGCTGGGCGGAGGATATGTGTGGAAGTTCTATGATAATTTCTATCTGAATCCGTGGGTAGCTATTCATTATATCATCGGGGGCGATAAAGAAGTGCCGGTTGGAAGCAGCACGTTTAAACCAAATGTGTTTACGCCGGAAGCATCAATCAAAATCGGCTGGCATTTTTAATCAATCAGCACTAATCGAATTGTTAAATTGGTTTGTGAGAAACAAATCAGCAGTTTGACTAAAAGATAATTAAATTTGAATAGGAGTTATTAAAATGTTAAAAATATTTTTTCTGATTGTTCTTTTCATCCACGGGATGATTCATATCTTAGGTTTTCTTAAAGCATATCAGCTTGCGGAAATTAACCAGCTCACACAAAATATTTCCAGGCCAATGGGAATACTCTGGCTAATTGCACTAATTCTTTCCCTTGCAGCCGCAATTCAATTCATAAGTAATCACGATTTGTGGTGGATAACCGCTCTGGCTGCTGTAATCTTATCACAAGTTCTAATAATTTTATTCTGGCAGGACGCTAAGTTCGGAACAATAGCCAATATTATTATTCTGTTATCTATAATTGCCGGATATGGATTCTGGAGCTTTGAAAATATTTTTAACAATGATGTTGCTTTCAGGCTTGAAACAAGCTCAAAGATTGAAAAGAATCTTCTTACCGATAAAGATATTGAGCATCTTCCGGCTCCGGTACAAAAATATCTCAGATATACTGGAGTAATCAACAAAGAAAAGGTTAATAATGTTAAGATAGTTTTTGACATTGAAATGCGGGAGAAAGGAAAAGACTGGTTTAAAGCGACATCTGTTCAATATAATTTTTTTGATGAGCCAACCCGTCTTTTCTATATGCAAGCAAAGATGTTTGGTATGACAGTCCCCGGCTATCACAGATATGTTAAAGCAAAAGCAACGATGGACATCCGCTTGGTTGGTTTATTCCCGATAGTAAAGCAATCGGGAGAGATTATGAACAAAACAGAAACCGTTACTTTGTTTAACGATATGTGTCTTATGGTTCCCGCAACTTTGATTGACAGACGAATTCAATGGGGACCGATTGATAGCTTAACCACCAAAGCTGTTTTTACCAACAGGGGAATTTCTATTTCCGCAACACTTTACTTCAATGAGACCGGACAGTTGATTAATTTTACTTCGGATGATCGAACAGCAATATCTGATATGAAGCAATACCGATTCTCAACACCCGTTTCAGATTACAAAAATATAAATGGAAGAAATGTTCCAACATATGGTGAAGCCACCTGGCTCTATCCGGATGGAGAATTCATATATGGAAAATTCAAATTACAAACCATCCAATACAATCTTTCTAATTAGAAATTACGAAGATGATTGAATAACAGAATTGAGAATTAGAAACAATAAAAACATATGAGTACGTTCAGTGAAATATTAATGTTTTATTTCTCCGGAACAGGCAATTCAAAGCAAGTTGCAAAGTGGATTTCGGAGTTTGCCTCTTCAAGAAGTATTGATTGCAAGTTATTTGATATTTCAAAAACAGATGTTTTGCAGTTAGAACCATTAGATTCAAATGCGTTGATTATTATTATCTCTCCGGTGCACGGTTTTAATTTCCCCAAAATAACATTAGACTTTATTGCGCACTTTCCCAAAGGGAAAAATAAACTTGTCTTAATGAATACAAGAGCCGGGATGAAGATAGGCTCCTTTATTACACCCGGACTAACCGGAATAGCATTTATTCTATCTTCACTATTTCTAAAAAGAAAAGGTTATAAAATAGTTGGACAAATTCCTTTTGATATGCCCTCCAACTGGATTTCAATACATCCGGCACTAAATGAAAGAACTGTTAAGTTTATCCACCAGAAGAATTATGATAGAGTGAAAAAACACACAGATATTATTTTTGATGGCAAGAAAGATTTTATTGCGCTACGAGATATAATTCAAGACTTAATAATTGCACCCGTTTCATTAGGATACTATTTTGTTGGAAGATTTGTGTTTGCAAAAACATTTTATGCTTCTTATAAATGTGATAATTGCGATATATGTATAAAACAATGTCCCGTAAAAGCCATTGAGAAAGTTAATAACCGTCCATATTGGACGTTTAATTGTGAAAGCTGTATGAAATGTATGAACTCTTGTCCCAAAAGAGCCATCGAAACAGCACACGGACTTTTTATAATTACTATTTTCTTAATTTCTACTTTATCATCATTAATAATTACCCCGCTTTTGCCGGAAAGCGGTATTAATGATTTAATAAGATTTCTAATTGTGAATTCTGTCTTTGTGACTTATCTGTGGATTTTATACAAAGCCCAGCACTTAATAATCGGGAAAAAATTCGTGGGGAAATTGATAGTAGTTACATCTTTAACATATTACAAGTTCTGGGGGCGTTACAAATCCATACCGGATTATAAATGGAAGAAATGAAAGACTGAAGAAGATTAAATCAGTGTCAGGTTTATTTATTTATCCATTCGCTCTTTGAACATAAAGAATCTTTCCAAACTTTTAATTCTATAATTTGTCAGCTAAATCTGCTCTTAAATTCTTAACATCATTATTCAAGATTCTATTCATTTTTTCCGACTCTTCAAATAAAGGGCTATGAGCTGATTGATCAAAAGTATAAAAACCTTTTATTGGCGCTTTAATTTTATCAAAATATTTTTTTGCTAATTCGTATGAACATGTATAATCATATAGTCCGTGAAAAAAATAAACCGGCACTTTAAAATCATTCTTAGTTTCAATAAGATTTGTGCGTATCATTTTCTCCCAGTTTTGACTGATACCAAATTTTGACTTACCAGCCCATAAATGATATTTATCTGTCAGCGAATATTCGCTAAAGCATAATGATGGCAGAAAGAGATCAGTTGCTACATCCTTCATATTTCTCATTGTTCCGATACCGAGCTCGTGCATGGCATCATCTCTCATCTTCAAATATTCTATTGGTATTTTGTTTTTATCAGCAAAACTAAATTTCTCAAAGTTCTCAACATTTTTTTTGTTATTCATTTCTCTATACTTGTTTAAGATATAATCGTAGGCGAGTTTTTCAGATAAAAACTGATCTGACATTTGAGCCATTCCAATATATGCTTCGTATAATTCCGGCATCTTATCAATAACATAAACACCAAGAAATGTACCGCCCGAATGCCCCATAAGATAAATTTTCTTCTTATTAAATCGCTCTAACAAATACTTTGTTAATACGATGGTATCATCAACAAGTTGTTCTGTGGTAGCTCTAGTCAGTGAAGAACCAGAGCTGTATGATATTCCGCAATTTCTTTGTTCCCACCAAACCACTGTAAAATTATCTTCAAGATGCGTTGGATATTTTTCTGTTAAAAAATAAACCGGCATTCCTCCATGTAAGTACAAAATAACAGGGTTATCAAGATTTTTACCTTTTATAAACATCCCCTGCTTAGATCCGTTTATATCAAGGAATACTTTTTCCGAAATGCTTTTAGCGAGCTTATTTCCACTTCTATCCAAAAATTGCTTCGGTTTGCCGGAACTCAGAATGACTAGTATTATAATCAAACCGATAATCAACAATCCAATAAATCCTAAAATGTATAACATAGTTTTCTTCATTTTGCTTCTTAGAATTTTACTTTATTTATCCATCCACTCTTTAAATGCAGATGATCTCTCAACGCTTACAAGTGCTTCCACTTCTTTTGGTTCGGGTGGATTTAATTCTATTTTTATTCTTGAGCGGGAAAATGGAATCATAGTTTTTATGGCATTGAAAGAAACTACCATCTTTCTGTTTACACGGAAAAACTTTTCTGGGTCAATCACTTCCTGAAGTTTATCGAGAGTAAAATCAATCGGAAAAGTATTTCCGGATGATGTCGTTAGAAATACATTTTTCTCCATTGCATAGAAATAAGCGACTTCATTAATCTCAACCTTCTTAATCTTTTGTCCATATTGAATCAAAAATCTTTTCTTATAATTAATTTCTTTGTTTTGAATGCTTCTTATTATTTCTTCAAAATCTATTAAGTATGAAGACTTAATGTTTTTATACTTATTTAATGCTCCGCGCAACTCTTCTTTCTTTATTGGCTTAAGGAGATAATCAATACTGTTAAGCTTGAAAGCTTTGATTGTATATTGGTCATAAGCTGTTGTGAAGATAATCGGGACATCAACCTCGACCTCTTCAAATATTGAAAAGCTTAATCCGTCTTCTAGTTGAATATCCAGAAAAATCAAATCCGGTTTGTTCTGTTTAAGATATTTTATTGATTGCTCAACAGAACTTAGCTTTGCAGAAATTTCAATTGAAGGATCAATCTCTTTGATTAATTCTTCTAATCTTTCTGCGGCAAGTTTTTCGTCTTCAATTATTATTGTTTTCATTATTTTCCTCAGTGTAACTCTATGTATCCTCGGTAGCTCTCCGTATAACTAATCCCTTTTTAATACACAGAGATTCACGGAGTAGACACTGAGAACCACAGAGATATTACTCCGCTTTTATCAATGGAATTTTTGCAATGTATTCTTTTTCAGTAACTGAAAACTGCGGGAGTTTTTCTCCCAGCAGCTCATATCTTTTTTTTAGATTACTTAAACCAACACCTTTTGAATCAGCGCCCTTTATCTTTGGTTGAAGATTATTGGTAACTACCAGCGAATCATTTTCAATATGGATTTTTATTTTTAACGGACTGTCAGTCGTTGCCTTATTATGCTTAAATGCATTTTCTAGTAATGTCTGTACAGCGAGCGGCGGAACCAAATAATTCAGCTTTGCAGCATCAACATTTATTTCCATATCAACAGCCTTATCAAACCGGATCTTCTGTAAAAATAAAAATGACTTCGCAAAATCCAGCTCTTCTCTTAATTCAACAACCGGTTTTTCAATTACATCAAGTGTGTATCGATATACAGACGAAAACTCATCCACAAAATTTTGTGCTTTGTCAGTATCTTTTTTGATAAGTGACGAAAGTACATTCAAGCTGTTAAATAAAAAATGTGGATTAAGCTGACTTTTCAAAGTCTCAAATCTTATCTGTGAATTTTCCCTTTCAAGCTTCTCGGTTTTAATTAAAGATTTCTGGTTTCGCTTAAACCATATTATCGCCTCAAGGGCAATAATCATTATAATGTTTATAACGGCAGTTATTAGCAAATTGTTAATGATGTTTTTGAGCAATCCATCTTCATAAGGCATTAAAGTTCCGGCAACCACAGTTACCAGCGAGCCGATAACTGCTCCAACGGTTATTGTAAGAAAAAA
This sequence comes from Ignavibacteriales bacterium, assembly GCA_020061995.1. The sequence continues at coordinate 8,561 of JAGUXE010000314.1, forward strand.
CTCTGCCGGGATTCTTGCAATTAACTTGTGTGGAAGAGGGAATATTTTATCTAGTCCGTTTATTATTTGAAGATCAAGAAAAACCAGTATCAGCGCAAAGACAAAACTAAATGATGTTCCAATGGCGAGTCTTGTTAAGTAGTTTCCGAAATTAGGCACTTCAATAAAACCGGTAACGTAGTTATATGTAATAATCATTAACTGAACAAATGACGCCAGAAGTAAAATTGCAAGGATCGTATTTTTATTTAATTTCATTTTCACACTTCAAAATTCGTTAAAAAGTAATTAAGATGCTTTTCCAATCTTTTTATTAGTAAACAAGTTATAATTATGCATTCCTAACTTTTGGGAGAAATAAATCACGAGCACTCAGCCCACCCTGCATTGCAAAAACAACATATAAAATGGTAAAAAGACCATCAATAATGCCCGTAAACCAAAATGTTGTTGGAAAATCCTGAACACAAATCATAAACGAATAAAGTTGAACAACATAAAAGAGCCTGCCAATTATCAAGCCTCCGACATTAAAAGCATATCGTTCAATATTCCTTGCAGACATAAACTGCAGATAGGCAAAGCAAATAAAGAATGATCCTAGAAAAACAGAGAAGAACGGGTCGATTGAAGGATTATCAATTATACGGTCGGAACCAATGAAGAAGAAATAC
>JAGUXE010000292.1 GCA_020061995.1 Ignavibacteriales bacterium
AGGATACCTTCGCTGGGGGTTGGAATTTTACGAAAGTCGCGGGCGCAGGCGTGCATTTGGGCGTTGAGTTCAGGGGTAATGACTAGGCGTTCTTTCATGGAAGGAATCCCTCACACCAACTATGCACCCAGCCGCTAATCGGATCATCTTTCAAAGGGCGATGGGCTAAAAGTAAGCATTTACACATTTTTATTTTCCATCTTTACGCAAGTCTTTAATAATGTGCCAAACGGACTCTCCTGGTAATTTACACTCCCAAAAGTTCCAGCCATTCACTTCAGTTCCTGTAATATGCCTTGCAGCAGAAGATGGGGAGAAAAACTCTTTGCCATCAGATAAAACTAACGCACCATCACCTACTGTCGCTCTATATACTTGTCCTTTATGATTAGCTCGAAATTCTGTACTACTAGGAAAAACAACACTTTTCACGACCCAAGCATTAATCAACGAGCACTCAGTTTCCAAAGCTTTATTTTTTGTTATTATTGTTGAATTTTTTTCTTCTTCAGCTAAAGCAGCTTCTATAAACCAAGATTTTTCACTAGTGCCTTCAGGTCCGTTCCATATTTTTTTGGCAAGAGAAAATAACATCTGACCACGCATATCAATTTCATCTTCATTCCAGTAATGTTTTATCATTAATTCTCGATTAAGATGTAAGTTGGATTCGCGAAAAATAGTGTCGCGCTTTTGATGAAAGAATGAGTTCTGCAAGCTGCGATTCACACTATTATTCAATAATGTTAAGTTTCCTATTAGATTTTTAGCCTTTTCTCTTTTAAGAATTAACATTAGGCGCGGTGAGTTTGAATCAAGGCTATCAATCTCATCTTTCTTTGCGAGTGTGCCATCAGATAATTCCCAATACTCAAACCAACTAACAGGTAGTATATGTTCAACATCGAGTTGTTCTATTATTAACAAGTCGGACTCTTCAGTCCTGCTTGAGCGCATAGCCATTTCAAGCTCAAGAAAAATTGTTTTGATTTTGGGGGAATCAAGACGTGCCTTATAAATTGCAGATTCAGTCCACTCCTTACGAAATTCATCATCGCGAGGCCAGCGAGCAGATTTACCTTCTAGCGCGGAAAGATCAGAGTAAATTGATGCAACTGTAATAGGGGATGCTGAAATGCGTTTAACTTGTTGATTAAAAACTCGATTATAGTTTTTTGCAGTTAAACCGCAAACTGCTCGCCTTACAAAGTAAGACACTATTAAATCAAATATTTTATTCTTCTCATCATCTGACAGTTCCGACATGGAAACTATTAAGGCCAAAGCATGTGTAGTAGATGCATCCCAATTTTTAATACGATTTACAAATCTCCCAATAGGTTTACATCTAATGCCTAAAATCATGGTTTTATAATGATCTGCATATATATTAAGCTTTTCAAGCTGACTAGTAACGTTTTTAGCTTTTGAAAATCGCTGATAGCCAGAATATAAGCGGCTTATGTCAATATCTTCACGAAATTCTACTTGCAAAATGGTTTGTATGAACCAATCTAACCTAGGTCGTTTAAGTCTCCCTCTTGTTTGCTCTTCTTTCCAAAAATCATCTTCAAATTGAAGCCACAATGAATCATATAGTTTACTAACATTGTCAATTACGTGATCTCGATCCGCCTGCATAAAAATATAATTGCGAATTAAGTCAGTTGCATGAAGTTGTGCTCCATGACCATTTAATGTTTCAAAAATAACTTGTGCATCATCTTCTTCGTCTAAAGTAATAGATACTAATTTTATATCTGTCAATATTGCTTCGGCAATCGCTCTTAATGCAAGGCGATCATTTCTTTCCTCTCTTTTTGCCCAATCGTTCATCTTATTGAAAAAATAATAAATTGCATCAACTGCAATAAGGTTTGTGACGGTATTTTTCTTAATTTTTTTTGCCTTAGAGCAAACTTCTGGATATTTTTCCTGAAAGTCATTTATTTTTTTTGTGGAAACGGCAACTTTATAAATATCACGATCGCGAAATGTTGGCCACAGTTTAAAAACATCTACATCAGGGTTTCTTGTTGTTTCTGGATTTGAATTCCATCTACAATTATCTACTAAAGACAAAACTCCTATTTCTTCTGATTCACGCAACAGTATGGAAAGAGCTGTTAGTAAATATTGAAGAGTAGTAAGTCTTTGTTGACCATCTATGATAGAGAATTTCCCAATATCTAGAAGTCCATTTACCGGCTGCTGTTCAAGCACAACAGCCCCAAGAAAATGTGGAACAGGATTATCACCTGCCAAGCGTTCATTCGCTTTTTCTTGAATATCTGACCATAACCGTTCCCATTGATCTTCTTTGTTCCAAACATATGCTCGTTGATAAAAAGGTACACTGTACTGCCTTCTATCTTGAAAAATCTGCTGAACGGTAATTGTTTCAGATTTCATTAAAGTTCTCTTTTAAATAAATAAATTTACAATAAAGATTTCTTTTGTTCCCCTCTCCCCTTGAGGGAGAGGGGCTAGGGGTGAGGGGTTCTTCAAGCTAATTTACCCAACACATAACTAACCGCGATCAAGGCAAAACTCGC
>JAGUXE010000339.1 GCA_020061995.1 Ignavibacteriales bacterium
ACCATCAATCGAATTGCTTTAGCGAACTCGTATTCAAACAATTGCCAGTACCATATTTTCTGCAAGGTTTTTTGACATTTCTTAGTTTTTTCGGCAATTTATCTTTTCCAATAAATTAAAACACTTTTGGGTTTTTAAGGGGTAACTAACTATACCCAAATTAAAATGACCCAATTGGTGTTTTGGTGAAAACTTCAGAGCACCACGCATTTCAGTTATTGCCATTTGAAAAAGACTCATCCTTTGAATTGTATCCTCAAATGCAAGCTGATAATAACTTACTCCTAAATCTATTCGTGCATCTGCATTAGTGGGATTATTTTGTAGATATTTTGTGTAGACATTAATAGATTTCAGAAGCTGTCCTGTATCTTGGTAGCGATGAGCTAAAGCTAAAAGTGATTCGAAATCTTGAGAATTAGCAGCAACTGTTTTTTCAAGTCGGGATATTTCTTCTACAACCGCTTGCATATTCGGCATCTCATGTTCATGTCCGTCGCCTTCTGAATGAACCTGACCGTCTTGTCCGCTTTGTACAGAATCTTGGTGGGTAGGCTTCCTTACAAGCCAAACTACTAATAATGCGACTACTATCAGTCCGATTACAGCAAAATAACGGTTTCGTGATTTGGTATTATTAAATTTGATTTTATTGTTTTGGGGAATCAAGAGTGATGTTCGGGAACTGAATATTTTTAAGATTTTTGTTAACAAGTGTTTTTAGTTCTTTAGAGACTTTAAACAGAGGCACGAAGTGTTCGTCAACTATTACTTGTTCGCCTGTGCGTGGATTTCGTGCTATTCGACCTTTTCTTTTTTTAACTTTATAACTACCAAAACCTCGTATTTCAATGTTTTTACCGTCTTTTAAAGCATTGATGACTGTCGAAATAAAGCCATCAACTACAGCTTCGGTTTCCACTTTCGTCAATCCCGTAGCTGAAGCGATCACGTCAACTATGTCTGCTTTTGTCAATTGAAACCTCCTTGATATTAGTTAGTTAGTTTATATTGTAAAATCGGATGATTAAAAATTTCTTCTTTGAGATTAAATAGTTCTTGAAATTTTGCTTCTCCTAAAAATCTTTCGATAAAAGTTTTTCGCTTTTGTTCTTTAACTATAGCAGGTTCATCTTTTATTCCTGCCACATCGGCTGCGATTTTCACAGCATCTTCGAAAGTTCCTAATGTATCTACAAGTTTCATCTTATAAGCTTGTTCTCCGGTAAAAACCCTACCGTCAGCATATTCTATAACTTTCTGATGTTCTAATCTTCGTTCTTTTCCAACGATGTCTATAAATTGGTAATGCACATCGTCCATTAAATCCTGAAAATATTTCTTGTCTTCCTTCGTCATCCCTCTGAAAGGATTTCCTGCATCTTTATATTTACCGCTCTTTATTATATTTATCTCAACGCCGATTTTTTGGAACATCGGATCAAGGCGGAGAAATTGCGAGATAACACCGATGCTACCAGTAAGCGTACCGGGGTTCGAAACGATGATGTTTGCACCGCACGACACATAGTAACCGCCGCTCGCAGCAACAGACCCCATAGAAACTATCACTGGTTTTCCATAATCTCGCGTCTTTTTAACTTCTTCATAAATTTCATGACTGGCAACAACACCTCCACCCGGAGAATCTACACGGAATAATATTGCTTTTATTGAGTTATCTTTTCTATACTTCTTAAACTGTTTAACTATCTTTTCAGATTCTGTTATAACCCCTTTTAACTCGATAATTGCAACCTTATCACCGCGGCCCCATACAACGTCCATATCTTCATCTTCGCCCGGCGCAAGTATAGCGATAAAGAATAAAAGCATAATGCCCACACCCACTGCCAGCAGTGTTAAAAATATGCCTAAGAACCACTTCGTTGACCTTTTCATTCCTATAACCTATTGATTTTACTTGTAATTATATGAAAACTGTAAATTAAATGCAAACGGACTCTGAGCTAATTTTTTATAAGTGTAATTGTTAATTCATCGATGCGGTTTTGCTTAATGTAAACAGGTTCAAATATTAGATTTTTATATTTGAATTTTTCCCCCTTATCCGGAATTCTACCCGCTAGGTGAAAAACAAAACCTCCGATAGTGGAGATGTCCACATCTTCAATGTCAAGTGAAATATTCAGCTTCCTTTCAACTTCTTCTACCGGAACTGCCCCGCTTACCAGTAGAGTTGTATCGTTTAGTTTCGTAATACTCTTCGAATCCGGTTGCAGGATGGTTTTATAATCGCTAATTAAATGAGTGATTATATCTCTCAATGTAATTATGCCAACAGTGCCCCCGTGTTCATCAACAACTATTGCACAGTGAATCCGTGTGCTTTGAAATTGTTTTATCACTTCGACAACTTTATTCGTCTCAGGGACAAATAGAGGTTTATCTATATAATCTGAAAGTCGAAAATCCTTCGACGATTTTTGCGTCGTGAGGTATACGAGCAAGTCTTTTGTGCGGATAATACCTAGGATATTATCCATGTTGTCTTCATATATAGGTATATATGAGTATTGTGTACGATTGATTTCCTCGAATAATTTTTCAAAAGATGTGGCAATATCGAGAGCGGTTATATTCATTCGCGGAATCAAAACATCTTTTACAGAAATATCTGATAATCCACCGATTATTTGAAATAAATTTTTCGAAGGTTCATCGATATTTGTGCGTGTTGAAACAACATCTGCCAACTGTTCTATATCGGTGGTTTTAATAGTGCTTCCCTTTTTATCGGCCTGAAACTTCTTTTGAATTGAAGTTCGTAAATATTCAAATAATTTTGTAACCGGATATAATAACCACATAAGAACATACATCGGAATTACCGCTACTGTGGCAAAATTTAAAGCGTAACGTTTGGCAATAAGTTTAGGTGTAATTTCACCCACTATCAGAATAATTAACGTGACTACGACAATTTCGATTAATATTGATAATATATGATTGTAACCCACAATATCCGCTAATCGCAGCGCAAGGAAAGCTGCAATTACAACTGCAGAAACGTTTACGATTGTATTTAAGATAAGAATAGTTGCTAATAAGCGAGACGGGTAATTAATCAACCGCAATATTCTCTTGGCGACGTAAGATTTACTGTTTGCTAATTTTTCCCTGTCCGAAGAACTTAGAGAAAGAAACGCCACTTCGCTTCCTGAAAAAAAAGCCGACAACCCGATCAGTATAAAAAATAAGATGATGTATGTTAACAGTTCAAGTTCCAAATGTGATTAAAATGGAAGATCGTCTTCTTTTTCTTCTGCATTTGGCGAAGTTGCTTGTATTGATTTAGATTCTAATTCAGTATCTACAACTCCCTTTCCTCCACCTAACATAATTAAATCATCTGCGATTATTTCTGTTACATAACGTTTTACACCGTTCTTATCATCGTATGACCTGTTTCTAATGCTTCCTTCTATATATACTTTTTGCCCCTTTTTTAGCCATTCTCCGCAAATTTCAGCAAGCTTTCTCCAGGCGACGATATTGTGCCACTCGGTTCTTTCGGTTAAATTACCTTCGAGGTCCTTCCAACTATCTGAGGTAGCTATTGAGAATGAAGCGACGGGAGTACCGTTCGCCGTATATCTCAATTCCGGATCTTTACCTAAATTACCGATTAGCATTACTTTGTTTAAACTTTTACCAGCCATTTTTATTCTCCTATTTAAAATATAAAATAATGTATTTAAACTAATTTTCCAATTCGACAGATTTCAAAAAAACATCTTTCTCAAAGATTAATATTTGCCGGGAGGTAAGAATGAATACTTTTTCTCCTAAAACTTTTATATCTTTCGTTGTTTCTTTGTCCAAATAAGTGGTATAATCTTTCAAATTAAACGATTGCAGCTCTCGTCCGTTCAAGTTTGTTAATAATAAAAGATTTTGATTAACTATAAAGTACAGATAATTTTGATCCAATGAAAAACTTATTGCTTTGTATTCTTGAGGTAACTGAACAGCACGTAAAAAAGTACCCCAATTATCAAATATTACAAATCTTCTTTCCTCTAAAATTAGAATATCGTCTTTTAAATTATTTTCGAATTTTAAAGGATTATTAATTTTTGCTTCAGTATACTCATAGCTACCAAAAGTTCTTTCGACTTGATTTTTGAAATTGAATTTCAATATTCTTTTGTTTTCATTATCGTACACAAACAAATTCGAGAAACGGTCTAATGTTAATACGGCGGGGAAACCGAACCGGTTGACTACACGGTCATCGTCTTTAGTGTACAGCGTACCGATGTACTCTAAATTTTTATTAAATCTTTGTATGCGATTATTGTAATAGTCAGCTACAAAAACATTCAACCCGAGCGAAGTGCTAAGTGAAACAGGCATGTCAAAATTCAGTTGACCCGACCCAAAACCACCAATTTCTTTCTTTAGATTACCAAATATATCTATCTTTACAATTTTATTATTTTCACTATCCAATATATAAATATTATTTTCATTATCAATTGTAAATGACTGAGGTTCACTGATAATTTTGGAAATATTTAAATTACATAGATTTTCTTCCTGCACAAAAGAAGTTAAATGAAAGAGTATTAAAATGGAAAATATTTTTATCATAATTCTGTGTATAATATAAAGAAGGGTGCCAACTTGGCACCCTTCTTTTACATACTCACTATCAAAGAAAGTATTAGAATCCAACCTTGATAGCTATTACATGGTTGGCATCGAAATATTTAACGGGAATATATGCGTAATCGAAACTGATTTCAGTCCCGCCGATATCTGCCAGATCTACACCAGCTCCGACTGTGAAATTCTGGAATATATTTGGCCTCTCTACAGTTGATGCAGCGCCAAGCAGATAACCGCCTCTCACAAAGAACATTTTATTGTAAGAATATTCTGCACCCACTCTGAATTCATCGTAGGCAAAGTTGTTGTTTTGGAATGCACCTGTTACAATTAAATTGTTAACTTCATCCATATTGTAGTTATAAGCTAATCCAATTTCAATAACAGATGGAAGCTCAAACGATGCGGCTTCGACTTTATAGAATGTTATACCTCTTCCTGAACCCATTGCTTCACCTTCAATCCACATACCAGGACCTCCATATTGCATTGCTGGTCCGATATTTTTTACAACGACTCCAGTAGATAAACCTTTTATTCCAATTAAGTCGCGATACTGCACGCCGATATCAAAAGAAACTCCCGATGCATTAACTCGCGCAAAACTCTCGTTAATGTAATTAATGTTCATACCCACCGAAATTCTATCTGCTAATTGCTTGGAATAACTTAAGCCCAGAACGAAAAATGTTGGTGAAAATATTTCGCCAGTTCCATCCGGAGCAAATTCAGTTGTTACTGCTATATCACCTATGGCGAAATTTCTCAAAGACAGTCCAACTGTTCCGAAGTCAAATTTACCACTGACAGCAAGATAATTTACGCTGATGTCAGCTATAAAACTTCTGTATGAAAAGATTGCATTAGTAGATCTATCAGTTAGATCCAATCCTGCGGGATTCCAATAAATAGCTTCAACCCCTGTAGCAAATGCAACAGGCGCTCCACCCATTGCAATATACCTTCCACCAATTGGGATTGTTAATTCCGGAGCAGCAGCTGTACCTGCCCTATTCTGACCACCAGCATATGCGTCCACACCCATAGTAATTACGAGGAGTATTGGAATTAATATTAAAAATATAAAATGCTTTTTCATTATGGCTACTCCTTTCTATTAATATATTTTTAGTACTTGTTCTTCTTGAATTAAGGCAAGTTTGAGAATCTTGCTCTTACCAATATCCGGCATATCTACGTGAATAATATATATACCGCTTGCTACAGGTAGATTATTATCATTCCGAACATTCCATGTTGCAAATTGTGATGCATCGTCTTTATCGAGAACTCTGACAAGTACGCCAGCCATGTTGAAAATTCTGATTGTCGCTTTTCTCGGTAGATGATTAAATGTAACATATTTCTCCAAGCGCGTACTTTCCATAATATTAAAACCGTAATATGGATTCGGGAAAACATTAATCTTTTCAACATCGGCTTGAGCGGTTGATGCATCAAAAGTAAAACCCTTTGTACTGAAACTAAATGTATCGACTTGTGAATTAACATGGTTTGCTAAAATAAGGAGTTCATCACCGGTCGCAAACGGGACATTACCCCCGCGAGCCCAAGTAGCCCAATACATGATTGGCAACGGATTACTTATTGCTTCAACCTGAAATGCTGGGTCAGGTGTTTCACTATAAGTAGCATCATAAATCCACAGCCATTCTCTAGGACCTCCTGACGCAGTGTTATCTCCAACATTATAATCTGGGGGCCAATATTTTCCGTCAACCATTCCACCGGAAGCATTGTTTTCTAGATGCCCTACTACTAAACGGCGTGGAGGAGTTGCTTCAACATCCCAAGCTGATAAAGGAACACTCTTAGTAAAGCTTTGGTAAGAATACCCGCCAACCGCTCTTATTATAAATGGTGCAAATTCCGGCCGTGCTGGTGGTCTTGCAAACCACCTTCCGTAGCGATAAGCGTACGATACATTCTCATCATTTGGATCATAATTACCGTTCACATCCGCAGTCGCAAGTTTTAGCAATACATTCTTGATCAAATGTGCCGGTACGCCTGGAACACCACTTCCAAAAATTGATGCCGGACTAGCCCATCCTAATGCACCATGAAAACCTTCAAAATGGAAGCCATCTGCTCCACCTGCCCAGGTAAACCTTAGTGTTCCAGATGGAATACTCCAATCTTTTACTCCTGGTTCAGGACCCATTACCTTGATTAACACACCATCAATAATAATATAACTATCGTCTCCGGTTTGATTTGTTTGGTTTGATAGCACTTTCTTTTTCTGAGTAACATTCACCACATGCCAAACAGATTCGCCTGCAAGTGTATCAAATACAACTTGATATTGATCACCCGTAAGTTTACTTGGATCAACAACAAAAGCTATAACTCGACCATCGCTTATACCTTTATGAGTAACTTTTAATGAGTCGCCATACTTGTTATAATAGCGCACACCTAGTTTCGGTGATTGCGGTGTTATTGAAAGTACAACAGGTGAAGACTCTAATGCACGGAAAGGAGCTTCGGGAGCACCATTATAGCTATATGCTGTAACAGCAAAATAATAGGTTTGACCGTTTACGAGCAGCCGATTTCTTATTGCATCATTTTTAATATTAATGAAACGGCGAACTCCGGAGTTTTTCCCTATTTGAACCGGTTTCTGTATTAAGACTCCTGATTTTTCATCTATTGTTTCATCTAATATAACGGTAATGTCATTAACTACATCATATGTTGCAATCCTTACTGCTTCATCAAGTCTGGATGTAGCTTTTGGTAATTGATAAACATTGTAACCTTCAAATACAAAGCCTTTTTTTACAGTCTCCTCAATTTCTTTAATTTGAGTTACATCTTCACCCCAATTCAATACAATCTCTTTGTCAAATTCACCAATTTTCACAACCGGGGAAGGTGGCGGTGATGGCAGCACGAACAGATTATTATAAGCAAATTGTACAAATTTATCATTGAATTTTAACACTTTCACACTCGATAGGTAGTCCGCACCAATACCAGCTACTAATGCAATAACAACTTCCTGAGTATCACGTCGCATCATAGTAAACGGACCTGTTGATAGAACTATTCTTCGGTCACCCGGAGGAAATCTGAGCGGATTCGCAGAGGTAGGTCTACCATCAATATCCCCAGTTCCTGTTGTAGGGTCACCGGTTAATTCAAATTTCGTGATATTTCCAAGGTGGTCTCTTAATGGAACTCTTTCTGGATATTTGGGGCGTGGCTCAAATCCTGCCATTAGATTATACCATTGTAATGTTCCATCATAAGGACCGCCACGATCTGGGTCGCTTCTGGGAGATCCGGAAGCAAAAAATGTAAACACAGTCATTGGTAAATTCTTAAAACCTTTTCTCCATTGGAAATCAAACAATGCAGAATCGGTCGGTAATCCGGGAACAATTGCACCTTGTAAGAAATCATATCCACCAGCAGGTGGGGGCAAGGCATAATCGTTAAAGTACACTGCATCTATAGAACTTGAATTATATACATATCCTAAACTCAAGGTCGTATCGCAGCCAGCAAAGTCATCAGTATATTTACCAAGGTCCGGGTCAGACCATTGAACAATGTACATACTGTCAATTCGGGCATTTACTGGAGTGATAGTTGTACCTTTGTAGATTAATTTTGCTTTTTTGAAAACTACATTCCCTAGAGGATTTGTTGCTGCGTATGCCCAATAAGTTTCCTGTACTTCCAATCCGATAGGTAACGATCCATAAGTACTTGCAGATCTCCCTATGTCAAGATCGTTATAAACAATCCATATTGTTTGATCTGCTCCGGGAATACCTGGTATATCAACCTCTGGTTCATAAGTATTGTTGTTATTATTATCTTTAAAAGGAGCGCCTTTTTGCCAGGGCCAATTATTCCAGTCAACTTCATACTGTTCACGTATTGCAGAGAGCTGAGCATCTGTAACTTTATCTAATGTGACCTGGTAAAAATTTGCTGCATCATCGGTTAAATCAGCAGTTTTATAATCCGGGCGCACTCTAAAAGGTCTATTGTTGACCGGATCATCAGGTTCCCTTCCAGTCACATTTCCAGCAGCATCGGTCAATATTCTCCCTGCCCGTGTTCCTGAGGAGTACGTATTTCCATTAACCCTTACTACTTGGACTTGACCATCCGACACTTGACCGCCCCACAAAATACCTTCTGAGAAAATAAATCCAGCTGTACCTTTGGGAAAAGTCCCATTATAAGAACTTGCAATAACCCAATCGTGAAATCCTGTACCAGTAACCCAACAAGTCAAATTGTTTATATTTATAAGGGTTTGTACAGGATTTATCGCATTTACCTTTCCGATCCGGTCTGTGGATTTTTTATCTTTATCCCTTGATTCGGCGGGAATCATAAACAGGATAAACGTAAGAAGGACAACGGTATATCTTAATATTTGTAAACTTTTCATATTTATTCTCCTCTCCGTCAGCTGACGGATTATTTTTTAAAATACCATTCATCAATATTAAATTTCAGCTTTAATACCAAACCTGATTTGTCTCGGTGTGCCGAATAAATCAAATCCGTTTAGTCTCCAGTTATGCTGTCTATTGTCTAAATTAATTACACGATAGAGGTCTTCAAATCGAGTTCCAAGAGTTTGAACAACGGCCTGACCATCGGAGCTCAATAAGAAACCATCTTCATATCCATTTCCAGTCGCGAAATATACATTTGTTACATTCTTGGTAATAAGCACATTCTGTGCATATACATAGACGTTAAAATTAATTCCCGCAACCATCAAGGATTTATCCAACCTTAGATCAAGATCGG
>JAGUXE010000124.1 GCA_020061995.1 Ignavibacteriales bacterium
ATACAAGCACAACACCATTTAACACAGCTACACCAAACAATACAATAAATCCCACAGAAGCCGGAACTGATAAATACAAGCCTGAGATGTAGAGTGAGAAGATTCCTCCGATGAGAGCAAATGGTAAATTGGATATTACCAGAAACGCCAAACGGATAGATTTGAATGTAATGAATAAGAGGAGCAGAATTAAACCGATTGCAATTGGGCCAATAATCATAAGTTTATTCATTGCTCTTTGCTGGTTTTCAAATTGACCACCCCACGTTAAGTAATAACCAGCCGGTAGCTGGACTTTATCTTTTATTTTTTGTTTTGCTTCTGCAACAAAACTACCAATATCTCTTCCGCTAATGTTCATCTCGATACCGATTCTTCTAATTCCATCTTGTCTGCTTATTTGAACCGGTCCTTCAATCATTTTTATTTCTGCTAATTGAGCCAGCGGAATATTCATGCCTGTCTTTGTATGAACTAAAATATTCTCAATCGTTTCAATGGAATTTCTTTTTTCTTGGGGCATACGGACGGTAATATCAAAACTCCGGTTCTCCTCATAAAATTTAGAGGCAGCTTTTCCGGCAATAGCTATTTCAATTACATTCTGCACATCGTTAATATTCAAACCGTACCGCGCTATTTTTGGTCGGTTTATATTTATAGTTAAATACGGTTGTCCGGAAACCTTTTCAGTCATCAAATCAGTTGCTCCTTCAAGCGAGGAAAGAATTTTTGCGATTTCATCTGCTTTACCTTTTAGCAAGTCTATATCTTCCCCGAATAGTTTAAGAATCAATTGCGCCTTTGTCCCGGCAACAAGTTCATCAATTCTGCATTGTATAGGCTGACTGAATCCAAAACCAATTCCCGGTATGGATTCTAAAGAAGCACGCATCTCATTTGTTAATTCTTCTCTGGTAATATGACGCTTCCATTCACTTTTTGGTTTTAAGATTCCAACATAACCGGTTTTATCCACACCTCTGGTATCCATGGCAACTCCGGTTTGACCAATTCGTGAAACCACAACATCAAGTTCATCAAACTCTTTCATCTTCTGTGCGACCAGTTGATTAACTTCAATTGCTTTCGAAAGTGATACTCCCGGTAACAACGCAACATCCATATCAAACGCACCTTCGTCCATTGTTGGAATAAACTCTGTTCCTAATCTTGTGAAGAGAAATAAAGCGGCTATCAAGAAAACACCGGCTACGCTTAAAAGCATTATTTTTTTCTTCATCACATATTCTAAAAGCGGCAAATATATTTTAGTTGCATACTTCATTATGATGCTTTCTTTTTCCGGTTGAGACTTCAAGAACATTGAACAAAGAACCGGTATAACAAAGATTGAAAGAAACATAGATGAAAGAAGTGCGATGGCAACAGTCTTTGCAAGTGGTCCGAACATCTTTCCCTCGATTCCTTCTAATGAAAGAATTGGGATAAATGTTATCGCAATGATAAGCTCTCCGAAGATACTTGGCTTTCTTACTTCGAGTACTGCCTTCAGAACCGTCAATAATTTTGGATGTTCATTTCCACTTTCGCTTAAATGTCTTTGAACATTTTCAACTTGAATAATTGTCGCATCTATTATCATTCCGATTGAGATTGCAAGTCCGCCGAGGGACATTAAGTTTGCGCTCAATCCTACAAGATTCATCACAATAAAAGTAACAAGAAGAGAAAGCGGTAGGGCAATTAACACCACAATACTTCCTCTAAAACTTCTGAGCAATAAATACAAAACCAACAGCACAAGAAGAGAGCCTTCGATCAAAGCTTTATTTACAGTATTAACGCTCGCGTTTACAATGTCGCTTCTATCATAATAAGGGACAATTTTAATACCATCCGGAAGGATGTTGTTCTCATTTATATCTTTTACTTTTTCTTTAACGCGTTCAACAACATCACGGCTATTCTCTCCGCGCAGCATCATTACAATTCCACCGACTGATTCATCAACTCCATTCTTCATAGAGGCGCCCATCCGAACTGCTTCACCAATCTTTACTTCGGCTACATCTTTTATGTAAGTCGGGGTCCCTTCGTGAGATTTCAGCACAATGTTTTCTATATCATTAAGATTTTTTATTAACCCAACTCCACGAACTATAAATTGATCGGAATTCTTTTCAAGAATATTTCCGCCTACATTTTGATTATTATTCTCGATTGCAGAATATACTTCGTCTGCCGTTATTGCATACTTCAACAATTTTTCCGGTGACACGATTACTTGATACTGTTTAAAGTATCCCCCGTAAGAATTTATCTCGTTTACACCGGCAACACTTTTTAATTGCGGGGTTATAATCCATTCTTGAATCGTTCTTAAGTTTGTTAAGTAAGCAATTTTTGCAAGGGAATCTCTTGGGATTATGCCTTCGAGAGTATATTGATATATTTCACCCATTACTGTTGCAATTGGTCCCATAGCAATTTCTACACCTTTAGGAACGCTTTCTCTTGCTTCACCCATCCGCTCAAAGACAAGCTGACGAGCAAAATAAATATCAACATTATCTTTGAATACAATGGTTACTATCGAAAGCCCGAATTTTGTTACCGAACGCATCTGTTCCACATCCGGTAATCCACGCATTGCCATTTCAATTGGATAGGTCACACTTCTCTCAATTTCTATTGCGGAAAGTCCATCAGCGTGACTTACAACTTCAACTTGTATATTGGTTACATCCGGAAAGGCATCAATTGGTAGAGTCAAATATGAGTATAGTCCGAACGCAACTATGAGCAGTGAAAGAAATATTATCATTCCTTTCTGCTTCAGTGTAAAAGAAATTATTTTTTCTAACATTAGTGTTCATCTCCCGCAATTTCTTCTTTCTTTAGTTCACTCTTCAGATAGAAGACACCTTTGGAAACAACTTTTTCACCTTCTCTCAAGCCTTCTTTAATTTCTATCATATTGTCAACAGAAATCCCGCAAACAACTATCCTTCTTTCAAAGGTTGTATCACTAGTTTTAACAAAAACATATTCTTGTCGGGATTCTTTTATCACAGATTCTTCCGGAATCATAATTGCTTTTGCAGTTGAACTTACCGGTATTTTTAATTCACCAAACATTTGTGGTTTTAATTTGTTGTTTGTATTTCCAAACTCTCCGCGTATTGTAATAGTTCGTGTTTGCTCATCAACTGTTTGACCGATATATATTAGTCTTCCGTTAAATCTCTCATTCAGATATGTTGCTGAGGTGAATAATGCATTTGTTTTCTGATTTATCTTAGTTATATCTTTTTCGTATATCTGTCCGTCAACCCAGACCGTATTTGTATTAATTACTTTGAATGCATTTGTTGTTGCATCAACAAATTGCCCGATAACTACATTCCTTTCTACCACAACACCATTAATTGATGATTTGATAGGGAGTGTGCCTGATGTATGATCTTCGCTTATGTTTCCATCTGTAACATCTTCATCAGTCAAACCTACGGAATGTATTTTTTTATCTTCTGCATTAAATTCAGCGAGAGCTTTCTCATATTCAGCTTGACTTTCCAATAACGCTTTTTGCGATCCAATTTTTTCATCAAATAATTTCTTCTGTCTTTCAAAATTTGCTTTTGAATAATCAAGCGCCGCTTTGGCTATTAAAAAACCGGATTTAATTTCTCCAACTTCCAAACCCTCTACTGTCATTAAAACTTGTCCGGTTTTTACATAATCACCAACCTTCACAAATACTTTATTTACTCTTCCTTGCACTAAGGAACCAATTTGAGCTTCATTGTCTTGGTTAGTAATTACTTTAGCCGGAATTGTTAAATAACCGGTGAATGGTTGAAATGCTACTGTTTCTGTTTCCAGCTTTATTTGTTTTATCGATACAGCCGATAGTTTTACTACTTCACTATGTTCATTATGGCTTTCTTCTATTTTTGTTTCATCCTTATCGCCACATCCAAATAAAACAAATGCTGATACACTTACGGCAATTAAAAATTTGAAACTTGATTTCATTTATTTCTCCAATTCAGATTTGTCAATAATATTTTGCCCGGCTATTTCCTCAATCTTAAATATCGATTGATAATAATTGAACAAGGCAGTTATATAATTATTCCGTGAACTTATTAAAGTTTGTTTCGCTTGTAGATATTCAAGATATGTAAGTTCTCCGGCATCGTAGCTTTTTATTGCTGTTCTATAAATCTCTTCCGTTTGTGGGAGAATATCATTCAAATAAAGTTTTACTTGTTTTAGATTATTTTCGTGAATTGTAAAGGCACTTTTTATTTCTAATGCAATCTCGTTTTTTGTCAATTGCAGTTCCGATTTAGACATGGACTGATTTGCGCTTGCTTCTTGAATTTTTC
>JAGUXE010000290.1 GCA_020061995.1 Ignavibacteriales bacterium
GTTTATATGTTTTGATTTAATATGTTTAATAAATTAGAGAAGCGGCTAACTTTGCCGCTTCTCTCAACATTTTTTTTATTTCTGAAAACTATCCGGTTTACTTTGAGAGTAATTTAATCTCAACTCTTCTGTTCATAGCTTTACCTTCTTGTGTCTCATTAGTAGCTATAGGAGTACTTTCTCCATAACCAACCATCGTAAGGTTATTACCTTTTACACCTTGGCGTACTAGATAATCAATTACTGCCTGAGCTCTTAAACGAGAGAGTTTCATATTACTTGCATCCGAACCTACTGCATCTGTATGACCACCAACTTCCCATTTATAATCTGGATTTTCTTTCATAGTGGTAACAACAGCAGCAAGTGCAGCATAAGCACTCGGTAATAATGTTGCTCTATTATTTTCAAAATTTGTATCACCGCTAAGAACGATTTTTTCAATAACTGCCGGTTTTGTTATGATGACAACTTCTTTTTCTTTAACAATAGGGCATCCATCAGCTGTTACTTCGGTTCCTTTAGGTGTGTTTGGACATTTGTCAAGATAATCAGGAACACCATCACCATCAGCATCAAGCGGGCAACCGTTTTTATCTACATTAACTCCTGCCGGTGTATTAGCACATTTGTCCATGTAATCCGGAACGCCATCTTTATCTGAATCGATTGGACATCCATTACCATCGACTTTTGCACCTTTAGGTGTGTCTGCACATTTATCAAGATAATCAGGAATACCATCTTTATCAGAGTCAAGCGGACAACCGAATTCATCAACTGCAACTCCTTCAGGAGTATTTGGGCAAGCATCATCTGTATTTGAAACACCATCACCATCGGCATCTTTTTCACGACCGAAGTAGTATGTTACACCAGCTGTACCGGTATAAACCATATCATTAGTAGAACCTGTTCGATAATCATCAAGAAAATCAGTTCTGCTTACAATAACTCCAGCTGCAACATTTAAGCTGACATGTTTTGATAATTGAAATCGGACACCGAGGTCACCGAGGATAGATAACACATTATTTTTATATCCGCCGGCAATAACTCCCGGTAATTTGCCCCCATTGTTATCCTGTGGATAAAACCACATGTTAGCAATACCTGCAGAAAAGATAGGGTAAATAGCGTCACCCATAGAAAGAATATAAGAGACTCCACCGCCAAGCATATCAAACTTAGTCTCAAATGCATCAGTTGGATTTAGTGCCGCTGCATCGATTCCGGAACCGGCAGCATATCCTTGTTGCGCAAAAATTCTAAAACCAAAATTACCTGCACCGGTAGAGGGAAGGTAATACTCGAAAGAAGCTTTACCGGTAAAACTGATATTTGTTTTACTATAATCTGTAATAGCGTATGTTGCACCGCCTTCAGCGGTTACTCCAAATGCATTTGACATCTCGTTAAGCCGAGAGGCATCAACGTTTTGGGCTTTACTTATTGGAACAAATCCTATAAGCAGTAAGCAGAACAAAGTTAAAAGTTTCATTTTCTATTCCTTTTTTTGATTGAATTAAATTATAACTGTTTTTTCTTATTGAAAGAAAAATCTGATTCCTAACCCAGCATCAATACCAAAACCGGTAGATGGGGTTATTTGAAAAACCGGGACTAATTCGAGAAAGATATCTATTGGAGTACCGCGAGGAAGCCATGCTATACCGAATACTCCTCTAACACCAAGTGATCCATCATAACCACCACCGCTGTTATACCTACCCCCGATTCCGTAATAAAGCGGAAATCTTTCGGTTGAATTAATTGCACTAAACGAATGCCATAGATAATCCATGTGAAAGTGAAGGCGGCTCTTACCATTGTAATAGTAATCGTTGCGTGAAATACGATCACCGCCGATTGCAAGACCAAGACCGAAATCAAATGCGTTGGTTCTTGTAGTCCACAACTTTGCACTCAACCCGGTTGGTTCTCCAAGTACTAAGCCGATGCCAACTCCTTTATCCTGTGCTGCAATCGGTGTTGCGAGAATCAACAAGATTCCAATAATTAATCCGATGAAAACACTTTTTTTCATAACATAACTCCTTTTAATAATTCTAATACTTTTCTTTTGCACTTTTATTTTCTCCAATTTTTCCTTGTCACATAAACTTTTTTGATCACATTATAAGCTATCGTAAGTAAGCAGCTATTTCAATCGGTCGAGAGGATGAAAAAGGAACTAATCCTTTTGGTTGAGTAAAATATATTTTTTGCGGAAAAATTGTAATCGATTCACAATTTTTTCAATTTATTTAACTATCTCTCTTCCCTATTACACATTTTATCATGAGAAAATTGGCGCATGATTTATTTGTTCGTTAAGCCTTTGACCGACTAAATAATGGTTGCTATAGCTTGGCAATCATTTCTCGTATTTGCTCTACTGTTTTTCCAAGTTTTTGCTGAAGTCTTCCGAGCAGTTCTTCTTCTTTTCCTTCGTTAAAAAGGAGATCATCGTCGGTTAGTACAGCATATTTTTGTTTAAGTTTTCCAGAAAGTTCTTTCCAGTTTCCTTTAATATTTAACTTATCCATTTCAATTTCCTTTTGATTCTTTCTATACGTATTCTGAGAGCGTTAATTCTATTTCAAAAAAGTTATTCAGTTTTTTTACTTTTTTGTTTTTCTTTCCCGCCATTTTTAAGGTTATCATTTTCATTCCAGCCACTTTGTTTTTTATCATTTCGGTAAGTTTGCTGATTGACCCAGTTATTATGTTCAGGATGATTCTTGTTTACAAAATATTTAGCGTCACGACTATCTCGTATTGCTTTTTGATCGTTCCTCCCCTTATATGAGACATATTTTGTTTTGATTTTTTTATGATTTCGCCAAGGTTCTCTCTCATTCACTACTACTTTATAACCATTGTATAAGTTATAATCAGAATATTGAGGAGGTAATGATGAACTGTAGACCCATCGTCCGTTGTTATAGAAGTAAAATCGATGTTGAGGAACGTAGTAGTAACTTTCGATGTCCGGGAGATAATAATATCGAACTTCATCGTATCCGACAGGACCCCAAGTTGGTTGACTTCCGACATTATGATTTAAGTTCACACTTACTTGGGCATTAATCGGAAAAGGAAGTGCAAGTAAAATTACCGTAACTAATAAAGTCCAAAATATTTTTTGCATTTTAATTTTCCCTCAAAGTAAAAATTCTTTAGTATCGGTTTGTCAAACCATATTAATTAACCAAGATATTTTCTTTGGTTCATTCGGATCTGAGAATTGAACCATTAAAGTCCCGTTACTTTAAAGCTAAAGGGACTTTAATTGATTCATAATAATTACTTCACAATTTTGAAAACGATTCTTCTGTTCATAGTTCTTCCTTCTTCAGTATCATTGTTTGCAACTGGATTTCCTTTTCCAAAGCCAACAGTGGTAAGTCTGTTACCATCAATACCTTTAGAAATGAGGTATTCTCTGACGGTCACAGCTCTTTGTACTGAAAGTTCCTGATTGTATGCATCCGTACCTATATAATCTGTGTATCCTTGGATTTCAACATTTGAATTATATCTTTCATTCAATAGGATTACAGCTTTATCAAGAACAGGATATGACTCAGGTAAAAGATCTGATTTATCAAATGCAAAGTTTACACCAACCAGAACTAATCTATCATCAGAAATAGCAGCGATATATCTATCAACAGCAACTTCTTTAATAACTTCTTTCGGTATGTGTCTTTTAATCATATCTTCAATTTTGTTATAATCTGTCATATCACTTGCTATACCTGAAGGCAAGCCTTCGCAACATGGTTCACATGTTTTAGATTCAGCACCTTTTTGAAATAGGAAATTGACACCGGCACTAAGAACTAAATATGCATCTCTTCCGTTAATCTCTGATGGTACGATAGTTCCATCTAGTTCTGAGTTGTTTGTAACGTGATAACCAAATTCTGTTACAATACTCCAAGCCGGAGTAACTTTGAATTCAGCACCAACACCCATATTCAATTGTGATCCGAATTTATTATCATCCGGCATTACTGTTTGATTGTTGGTAAGTGATTTATAGTTTCCGCCAAGTCCTACATACAAATAGGGTGATACAGGGGCACACGGAACAATGTAGTACATCAAATCAAGGTCGGCGGTCATAAGGTTAGTCGAAGTAACAATAGGTGCAAAAGTAGCGTCTCTCCATTGTCCTTCGAGATGTGAATAACCTCCCTTTAATCGTAAACCGACATTTTCAGAGAATGTTCTTTGAATTGAAAGATATACTCCGTAATCGGTATTCAGCGTAGTAGTATTCGATGAATATAACCTTGGATAAATTCCACCAAATCCCCATGCCCAACTGTCAGTTAATGTCTGCGCTTGCATAACACCAATGCTTAGAAACAGCATAAGTGCAAGCGTTGTAAAATAGTTTTTCATTTCATGTTTCCTTTTATATTTTTAAGAATTTCTGTTTAACTCAATAGTAATATTTTTTTTCAGACTCTTTTCCAAAACAAGCTTTTTTAGAGTTTGTTTGAAAAGAAAGGTGAGGAGATATAAATCTCCCCTCACCCTAAAGTCTTACGGTCTTTTATCAACAAAACTGGCATCCAATGTTACGGCTGCAATCCTTGTCAATGCTCTGCCACGCAATGTTGCACCGGTATTAAGAGTAATTGATTGATCTGCAAGGATATTGCCATAAAAGATAGATGTAGTACCAAATGTTGCTGAAGTTCCAACCGACCAGAAAATGTTTTCCCATTTTGCACCACCGGCAAGAACAATACTCGTACCCGGATCAGTTATAAGAGTAGAACCCATCTTGAATACCCATACGGCATTAGGATCGCCGCCGGCATCAAGAGTTAGAATCGCATTTGCTCCTGTACCTGAGATACCGCTTGATGTTGAGTTCACATACAATCCGGGGGCAAGGGTTAATCCGCCCAATTGTCCCGGTAAAGAGATTGCATTTAATGTTCTACCTTGTGCTTCGATATAGGCAGTATTCAAAGCATCTTTTGCTGCTGAAACAACCGGATTAGCTGATGTATAAAGCGTTCCAACTACAACTCCCGGAGGGAATCCATTAATTGTTGCTGTAGGGAACGATCCAACGTCACCATTAACGATTGAAAAACCGGTATTAGCAACTCCTGAACCGCCTAATATTGCAAAGTCGCCTGCTGATCCAAGATTGATCGGTAGACCGCCGGGACCAACTATGAAATTAGCAACTAATATTCTGTTACCGGTTACTTCGAACTGATAACTTGAACTTGTTGATACACTATTTCCGTTTTCTGTCCAATTGACAAACACATATCCGGCATTCCCTGTTGCTATAACGGTAGCTATAGAGCCAGAATTATATAAACCGCCTCCATTTACCGATCCACCTACTACAGGATTTACAGACAGTGTTACTGAGTATATCACAGCTGCAAAGTTTGCTACAAGTGTTCTGTTTCCACTGATAGTAAACTGATAATTTGCATTTGTTGAAACCTGAATTCCATTCTCTGTCCAGTTGGTAAAATTATATCCGGCGTTTGCTATTGCAGTTACAGTAACTGACGAACCTGAATTGTATAAACCGGCTCCGTTTGTTGTTCCGCCTAATAACGGATTAGATACTAATGCAACTGTGTATTGCACTACTGCAAAATTCGCTACAAGTGTTCTGTTTCCACTTATAGTAAACTGATAATTTGCATTTGTTGAAACTTGAATTCCATTCTCTGTCCAGTTAGTAAATTCGTATCCGGCATTTGCTAATGCGGTAACGGTTACTGAAGTACCATTATTATATGTACCGGATCCGCTTGTAGTTCCGCCTAAAACAGGATTCGATGAGAGCGCTACAGAGTATGAATTACTTGTAGTGAAACTCCATACATAGTTACTTACCATTGAGTTACCGGCTAAGTCTTTAGCTCCGGTTGTAATCGTAGCAGTATAAAGTCTATTTGCTATCAGATTATTGGTTGGATTATAAGTTGCAGTCAAACCAACATAGCTTACTGTACCGGCTACAAAGTCTGAACCCTGCATCAAAGTAAAGGTTGCTGTAGTTATTGTTGAAGCATCCATAGTTTTGCTAAAAGTTGCAGTAACAGTTTTATCTAAAGGAACATCTACTGCAAGATTAAGAGGATCTGTTAGAACTACTGTAGGAGGAATTATAACAACTGCAGAACCGGTAGTAAACGTCCAGATATAGTCTGCTGCCAGTGCATTACCTGATAAATCTTTAGCTCCGGTTGTAATTGTAGCTGTGTACAAGGTGTTCGGTGAAAGATTGTTAGCCGGTGCAAATGTAGCAGTTGTACCTGTGTAAGAGACGAAACCGGAAATTGATGTTGTCCCTTGTTTTAAAGTAAATGTTGCAGTAGTAAGTGTAGAAGCGTCCATTGTTTTACTAAATGTTGCAGCTACTTTCTGATTAAGAGGAATTGCCGTTGCAAGATTAGCAGGGTCTGTAGAAGTAACAATAGGCGGAGTAATAATAACTGAAGCACCTGTTGTAAAACTCCATACATAATTTGCTAACATAGATGTACCTGACAAGTCTTTAGCTCCGGTTGTGATCGTAGCCGTATATGTTGTATTTGGTAAAAGGTTGTCAGCCGGTGCAAAAATTGCAGTTGTACCTGAATAAGAAACAAATCCTGAAACCGGTGTTGTTCCTTGTTTTAGGATAAAAGTTGCACCAGTTAAAGTTGAAGCATCCATAGTCTTACTAAATGATGCAGCAATTTTCTGATTTAAAGCCACTCCTGTAGCAAGATGAAGTGGATCTGTGAGACTTACTGTTGGTGGAATAATAACCACTGCAGTGCCTGTGGTAAAAGTCCAAACATAATTACTTACTAGTGAATTACCTGCCAAGTCCTTCGCTCCGGTTGTAATCGTAGCTGTATATATAGTAGATGCTGCGAGATTGCTTACCGGTGCAAACGTGGCTGTTGCTCCCGAGTAAGAGACAAATCCGGAAATTGGAGTTGTTCCTTGTTTTAAGGTAAATGTTGCAGTAGTAATAGTCGAAGCATCCATTGTCTTACTGAAGGTTGCAGCTACTTTTTGGTTAAGAGGAACTGCTGTTGCCAGGTTAACTGGATCAGTGGAATTTACTGTTGGTGGAGTAATAATTACTGCAGCACCTGTAGTAAAAGTCCAAACATAGTTATTTTCCAGAGCATAACCTGATAAATCCTTTGCTCCGGTTGTAATAGTAGCAGTATAGATTGTATTTGGTAAAAGGTTGATTGCTGGTGAAAAGAGAGCTGTTCTATTTGAATAAGAGACAAAACCGGCAACCGGTGTTGATCCCAGCATTAACACAAATGTTGATGCGTTAATTGTTGAAGCATCCATCGTTTTGCTAAAAGTAGCGGCAATTTTTTGATTCAAAGCCACACCTGTTGACAAATTTGCAGGATCTGTGAAACTTACCACTGGAGGAGTAATGATTACACCTGCTCCGGTTGTAAAGCTCCAAACATAATTTGCTTCAAGATTGTTACCCATAAGGTCTTTAGCAGCTGTTGTGATTGTTGCTGTATAAACAGTATTTGGGTTAAGATTGCTTGAAGGTATGTAAGTTGCCGTTGTACCAAGATAAACAACTGTACCCGAAACAAAATTTGTTCCTTGCATTAAAGTAAATGATGCTGTTGTTATAGTTGAGGGATCCATAGTCTTACTAAAAGTTGCTGTCACTTTCTGATTGAATGGAACATTAGTTTCAGCATTTGCAGGATCAGTTGAACTTACCAAAGGAGGCGTGTTAATAATCGCAGCACCTGTTGTAAAATTCCAAACGAAATCATTCTCAATAGCATTTCCTGCCAAATCTTTAGCACCCGTCGTAATTGTAGCGGTATATACTGTATTCGGTGTTAGATTATTTGATGGGGCAAAAATTGCAGTTCTTCCTGAGTAGGAAACAAAGCCGGCTACCGATGTCGTTCCCTGTTTTAAAGTAAATGTTGAAGAAGTAATAGTAGTGGCATCCATTGTTTTACTAAAAGTCGCAGAGACTTTCTGATTTAGAGCTACTCCTGTTTCATTATTAGCAGGATCTATTGAGCTTACTGTGGGAGGAGTAATTATAACTCCGGCTCCCGTTGTAAAACTCCAGATATAGTTATTTGCCATTGCATTACCTGCAAGATCCTTAACACCTGTTGAAATCATAACTGAATATGCGGTGTTTGGTGCAAGATTGCTTGAAGGTGCAAAAATTGCAGTTATTCCGGAATAGGATACAAAACCGGGAACCGGTGTTGTACCTTGCAATAACGTAAAGTTTGATGCTGTAATAGTTGAAGCATTCATTGGCACGCTAAAGGTTGCGGCAATTTTCTGATTTATCGGTATTCCTGAAGAAGAATTCACAGGGTCTGTTGAACTTACTGTGGGGGGAACCAGAGCCGCCGTTAAACCTGTCGTAAAGCTCCATACATAGTTGGCTTCCATTGCAATACCTAAAGTATTTTTCGCCATGGTCGTTATCGTAGCTATATATTGAGTATTAGGCGTAAGATAACTCGTCGGCGCAAAAGTTGCCGTTGTACCCGAATATGTGACTGTTCCGGATACAAATGATGATCCTTGCATCAATGTAAATGATGCGGTAGTTATTGTTGCAGAATCCATCTCCTGACTAAAAGTCGCGGTGATCATCTGGTTAAAAGGGACATCTGCTAAGTTAATAGCCGGGACTGTTGAACTCACCGTTGGCGCTGTCAGAATCGGAGGGGAATTTAGTCCGGTCCTTTCATCGCAACCAATCATGACTATGATCAGCAACAGTGGTATAATCCACATCTTGTAATTGATTCTTATTTTGTTCATAATAATTTAGCTCCTGTTTTTGATTAGTTATCGTTATTTATCTAAAGTAAACTTACCTCGTTGACTTGCGTAAGTAAATCGGTCTAAGGGATGAAAGAGGGACTACATCTTTTGGATGAGGCCTCCTATTACATAACCGTTGAACCTTATTGAAATTGTTTCATTGAAACAATTGATTCATTCTGAATTAGAATTATTTCATGAGAATCATTTTTTTCATCGAGACGTATGATCCGGCTTCTAAACGATAGAAATAAACACCGCTCGATAGATTAAGTGATCTCGTATTTGAATTGAACAATACGTTATAATTGCCGGCTTCCTGGCGGCTGTTTATTAGTGTACTAACTTCAATACCCAGCACATTAAAAATTTTGAGTGAAACTTTGGCTGCTTTCTCAAGACTATAATGAATAGTTGTAGAAGGATTAAATGGATTAGGATAATTCTGCAATAGTGTGAATGTTTTTTCTGCTAAATTATCTCCGATAGAAGAGAGAACAGGTTTTGTAATCATGTTTGCATCTAATGTAATTGCGGTTTGTGCCAACGCTATTCCGTCCAATTTTGCACCGGTACTCATTGCAATTGAAGTTTGACACAGAATAGTTCCCTTCATCTCAACTGTTGTTCCAAGGATAACTTGTCCGGCAACCTGCCATAATATATTTGAAGCCAGTGCACCTCCACTCAACGTTACAATTGCACCACTGGATAAATTTAGATCCTGTGATATCTGAAATATCCATACATCGGTCGCACTACCGGAGATCGTAACCCCGCCGGCAGCTACAGAAACTCCTGTAGTCCATTTATAAAGTCCGCGCGTTAAAGTTTTTCCGGTAAGATCTCCTGAATAGAGTTCGGAAAAATCTGGCGTTACTCTTCCTGCAGCGTCTGTGTAAGCGGTTTCCATATCACCTATTGCTGTTGTCATCTTTGTGGGTGTTGGAGTTGCATAATCGGCAGCATAAATCTTTCCTGTAACTAAGGATGATGTTGAATATGTACCGGAAGGATCGATTATTAATCCAAATCCGGTCATGAAACTTGCTGCGGCCGGACTAATTCCGAGATCTCCTGTAATTTGAGTAGTCCCTGTTGCTGTGATACTGGTTTTTGCCAGTAATACAAAGTCATTAGCTGTTCTAAGATTTACAGTTGCAGGGGATGATTGGCACATAACTACAGCAGGTAATACAAAACTTATAATCATAATTACTGTAAACAAGTGTCTCCAGAAGCTCAGAATCGAAATTGGTTTATTCTCTATAGTATTCAATTTGTTCATAATAGAAAAACTCCTTTTTTTTAGTTGGTTTAATACTATTTACATGCTGTAAAAGTACGTTGTCATTCTCCCTATGTAAATCGGACATAGGGATGAAAAAGGGACTACACCCTAGGGATTAGCATGTAATTAGAGATTTTCGAATTATTGGTGAAATTTTATTTCACTTCTTAAATTCATTTCTTCAAACAATTTTATTTGCACTCTTTTCGCTTGAAGAATAGTCAGCTACTTCAAATCTTGACAGAAGTAGCAGATGTATATTTCTTGTCTGTTTTCGTAAATCCAATAAGTTATTGATCCAGTCGCATCGAAGGTGGTTTACCGGTACTTATAATGATTGTATAATTACTACTTTTTGCTGTAAGGAATGATATTGACTCATTCTGATCAACTGAAGTAACAGTAATATTACCCACTGAAACAGTTTGATAATTTGTTGTAGTTCCAGGCTCAACATCGTTAATAGTGAATTTATGCCCGGATGCAGTTTCTATTTTTACATTAACTTTTTCAACATGTTTATTCGAAATCCGGAATTGAGGTTCCGTATTTTTAGAACACCCGTTGATGAATAGAAAAATCATTATACCAAGAAGACTAAAGAGTATCTTTTTCATATTTCTCTCCTTTTAAGTTATTTGTTAATACCCGAAATATTTGGCGTTGTTGTAAAATGATTCCGGTCTTTATTATATTTTTATTCATTAGTAATTTCTAGAGACGGGTTAGGGATTACAATAGACCATAAGAATGAAAATGGAACTACATCTTTTGGATTAATAAATCCAACCCACTCTCGTCATTGAATAGAATAATTGATAATACAATCAGCTATTCAATTCCTCTCTTTTAAAAACCCCAGAGCACCCAACTATCTTTTGCTTTATTCAAAAGTATTTTTAATCCTAAAGAACTCTCTTTCAGATTGACAAAGGTGGAATCCCAATTCTGATCGAAACTCGATTTTGCATCATCAACGAGACTTTTGAATCCGGCTGAACCATCTTTAAGATTTACAATTGCTTCATCGATATTTCTTGCTAACGTTTGATCCATCACAAGTTTCCCTATTGTCCCCTTCCCTGTTTCTATGTAGGAGGTAATCTTTGCCAAATCATAAGTGATTCGTGATGTATTATCTATTGTTGTTTTTAATGACAGCAAGACTTCATCAAGATTAATCGGTTGAACTGTTTTTATAATATCATTGTGTTGAATTTCTTTTTCGAGTCCGGGTCCGGGATTAATAATCAAAATTTTATTTCCCATAAGTCCTTCTGAACCAATGCTGGCAATTGCATCCCGTTTAATAAACTTTCGGGCACTCTCATCAACAACAATTTCGACTCTTACTGTACTATCACTTACGATATCTATGGTTTCTACAGTCCCAACGGTTATTCCTGCAAATCGCACATTACTTCCTACTTGAAGACCGGCAACATCTTTAAATATTCCGCTTACATGAAAAGTACTTCTGAATAATTGCTGCCTCTCACCAATAAAATATATTGCCATAATGAATACTGCTATGCCGAGAGAAATAAATATTCCTAATTTGACTTTATTAGTCGTGTTCTTTTTCATTTTATCTGCTCTAGTAAGTTTATCTGATTTTAATTATTCAAAAAATGAACGGACCCATGGGTCCTCTGATTTTTCAAGCTCATCATAAGTTCCTTCTGCAGCACAAACACCTTCCTTAACTACAATAATCCGATTTGCGGTAAGTTTAGCACACTCAATATCATGTGTTATGATGATGGATGCAGTATGATATTTTTTTTGCACTTCCAGAATGAGACTGCTGATTTCTCTTGACGTTATCGGATCAAGCCCTGTGGTTGGTTCATCATAAAGCATTATTTCAGGCTTTAGGATTAAAGTTCGCGCCAGACCTAATCTTTTACGCATACCTCCCGAAAGTTCTGATGGCGTCATATCGATTGTATCAGAAAGTCCAACATTCTCCAATGCTTCTTTTACGCGCTGATCCATTTCATCTGAGGCTACTTTAGTTACTTGTCTCCTCAACGGAAACTCAAGATTTTCCCTCACTGTCATCGAATCATAAAGTGCACCACTCTGGAAAAGGAAACCGATCTTTCTGCGTAATTCAGTTAACTCTTTATCTTTTAGCTCGGAAATATCTTTCCCAAATAATAAAAGCTTTCCTTCATCAAGATCAATCAAGCCGACGATACATTTTATTAGTACCGATTTGCCCGTTCCTGATTTCCCGAGAATAACGAGGTTCTCTCCTTTATTCATCTTTAAATTAATATCTAACAGCACTTTTTTATCTCCAAAAGATTTTTTTAGATGCTGCATCTCAACTACTACAGTAGCTGTTTTCGCATCATCATCTTTTGTTTCTATAGTGTCTGTTTCGGTTCTCATTCTCTTCATTGCCCGATTTAATTTTGTAACAAACTTGTAATTTGTACGGCTATCATATCAATTATGAATACCATCAGAGAGGCAAAAACAACAGCCGAGTTAGCTGCTTTTCCAACCCCTTCTGTTCCTTTGTTTGAATTATACCCTTTGTAACAGCCTATAAGTCCAATTGCAAATCCAAAGAAAAATGTTTTAATGAAAGCGGGAAAGAGATCATTAAATTCAAGACTTTGAAATATTTGTGAAAAGAATAAATATGAACTCACATTTCCTTTAAGATTAACGGCAACATAAGAGCCGAACAATCCAATGCCATCTGCGAGCGCTACTAATATGGGAAGCATCAATGTTGCAGAAAGTACTCTCGTTACAACAAGATATTTAAAAGGATTAGTGTGCGATACCTGCATTGCATCAATCTGTTCAGTTACGTTCATTGATGCGAGTTCGGCTCCAATACCCGATCCAACTTTTCCGGCAAAAATTAAAGCGGTTATCACAGGTCCAATTTCCCGGATAATTGAGATTGCTATCATTACCGGAAGCATCGATTCTGCGCCAAATTTTGCTAATGTGGGTCTTGATTGAACGGTAAGTACAAGTCCAATAATAAAGCTTGTAACAGCTACCAATGCAAAAGATTTGTAACCAATCAGAAAAGACTGTTTCGCGAGTTCATTAAACTCATAAGGCGGTTTAAATACTTCTTTGAAAAAGCGTAATGTGAAAGTTGTAAATGAATAAACTTCTAAAAAGAAATTATTAACTGCCGAATTGGAAACAATTCCCGAAACATTCTTTGAAATAGCTTCCGCTTCTTCTTTATTCTCAAAGTTCTCTAAAATTATTTTTTCCATTTTAATTAAGTCTATTAAAATCTAAATTCATCCATCATGCCGTCTATAATTTTCAATTGAATCACTTTTTAATAGTATAGACTATTTCTTCTTATCAACCGAAATTATGCCCTGGTCAGTCTTACCACTTTTTTTGTCTCTTTTGGCATTCTTTTTTTCTTGCATTGTTTTTGCGGCGACTTTTTTAGAACCTTTTTTGCTGTCTTGACCTTTGCTCATGATTTTTTCTCCTTCAATTAGGTTATCAACTTTCATAGAATAATTTTTTATTCATGTATGAACAAAATTTTATTACATAGCTATGATATGGAGAATGAACAAGGGGGACAATCAACCAAAGGGATGAAAAAGGAACTACTTCTTTAGGATTAGTTTATTTTGAATTTGATGATTCAGTATCTGTTGAGCTTTTAGATGTTTCGGTCAAGTGGACGAAGTTCACGATTTGCAGCCGTGTTTGAAGCGCTAATTTTTCAAGAATGTTGTGTACATGACTTTTTGCAGTATAGGTTGAAAGTTTTAGTCGTTGGGCTATCTCTTTATTTGTCAAACCATCTGCAACCAAATCGATAACTTGTTTCTCACGTTTCGTCAATTGAACAAATTTTTCAATTATTGAGGGTTTGAATTCAGTCACAGCGTGTTTAATTATCTGAGTAAAAAGAGATCCGGTTAAATTTGGTGGTAATACTTTAGCCCCTTCAGCGACTGAACGAATAGTTTTATAAAATTCATTAATGTCAGCATCTTTAAGAATAAACCCGGAAACCCCAATTTGAATAAACTCAAAAATATCGGTTTGATGCGGGACTAAATCCATAACAATAATTTTCGTATCAACAAATTCCTTTTTAATTGATTTTATAATTTGAAGACTATATTGACATTTCATTCCAAGATCAAGCAGAAGAATGTTGGGTTTATACTTCCCCATCATCGCCACTATATTATCGCAGTTATCAACCGTTGAAACAATTTTCATATCCGGCTGCTTTTTTATAATTGCACTAATGCCGTCACGCAGAAGACGATTATCTTCGATCAAAATTATCTTAATTTTTCTCATTGTACCTCCAATTGTATAAATGAAGATCACAACTCTTAATTTAGAACCAAATTTACTCGAAGTTATCTTAGATTTAACATTTAGTTCTTATTAAATCAACCGTAAATGCCAGAACCAAATCAAAAAGTTTTAGTTACAAATTTTTATTATTTAGAGAAAAGGTAAACTTTGACCCTTTCCCTAATTCACTTTCGACCCAAATTTTACCACCCCATCTTTCAACAAATTCTTTGCACAGCGGCAATCCTAGTCCTGTCCCATTTTCGCCGTCAGTTCCTTCAGTAGTAGTAATAGTATTTATGTCGAAAAGTTCTGAAAATTTGTAGGATTCAATCCCTACACCGGAATCCTGTATAGATACTTCAACAAAACTTCCCTTACTTTTTGATGATACTATAACCAGTCCTCCAGGTTCTGTGAATTTAATTGCATTCATTATAAGGTTATGTAAAACAAGGCGCAGCATATTTAGATCTGCAAAAACGAAAGTTCCGTTTCCGATATTACAAGAGATTAAAATATTTTTCTTAGTAGCACTAAGTTTCAATATGTCCACTACTTTATGTACTAAATCAAATAGGTTAATATTTACCGGTTTATATTCAATTGTGTTCCTTTGCATCATTGACCAGTAGAGTAAATTTTCAATAAGATAATAAACGTTTTTCAAATTGTCATTTAACCCTTTGCCCAATATTGCAATCTCTTCCTTCGATAGACTTTCAATTTCCTTGGCAAGTAACTCTGTTGAACCAAGCAGCGATTGAAACGGACTTCTTAAATCATGAGCTATGATCGAAAAGAATTTGTCTTTTGTGGTATTAAGGATTTTAAGTTCTTCATTGGTCTCTTTTAATGAGTATTCTACTTTTTTATAATCAGTTAAATCTATTAATGCTATCTGACATTTTGGATCTGTTTCAAGAGTGTCATCAATAACCAAGCCTTCAAGCAGCACATCAAAAAGAGTTTTACTTTTATTAATAACTTTTAGTTCACATGTCTGTTTTGTATTAGTGCTAAAAATATTTTTAACAAACGAAGCAAATACTTCTTTTTCACTAAGCGGGATGTAAGAAAGAAAACGATTTCCAATTAATCTAGCTCTATCAACCCCAAACATTTTACTTGCACTTAAATTTACTTCTTTAATTATACCATCTGCATTAATTGTAAAGTAAGGAATAGGAGAAAAATCAAAGAGATTAACATATTTATTTCTTGATACTTCCAATTCTTCCTGTGCGATTCTTAGTTCCTGGTTTTGATGTTCCAGTTCTATCTGATGAATTTGAAGTAAATGTACTAATCTTTGAACATCTTCAACTTTTTCAACAGATTGTTTATCAGATTTTGGACTAACATTTTTTTCCATCGTTGTGCTTTTACTTTTGTTTGATTGTTTTTCCATTTGCTTCATTTTTAAATACCTTCTTATTTAATATTTGGGTTATGGATTGCAAGAAGAATTAGTTGAGATTCTTCATCTTGCTGAAATATTTGGCGAGCATTTAGAATCAATTTTTTTCTACCTCCTTTTGCGAAATTGTATTCAACTTCATAATCCTCAAAAAAACTACTTTCGGGAATTATTTCTTCAAGGAGTTTACGAAGTTTTGGTATATCCCAATGTTTATCCTCGAGTTCGTACACAAATTTACCGACCGTCTTTTCACTTACAGTATTAAACATCTTATAAAAAGATCGGTTGGCAGTAAGAACTTTTAAATCTTTATCAAGAATAAGAAGAGAATCTCTAACTGTATTAACAATATTATCAGAATAATTGCGTGCAAGTTGAACTTCCTGATTCAATTTTTTGATGTCCTGGTAAGCAGTTTTTAATTGATCTATATTTGTAAACGTTACCACCAGACCATCAATAATATTGCTGGATGTACGGTAGGGTAATATCCGCATTTGATACCAGACTCCATCATTGGTTTGCAATTCAACTTCTTTAAAAGCAAGAGTTCTCTAAACTTCTTTCGCATCTTCAATAAACTTTTCATATTTAATATTCGTAGCTATATGATTGATCGGTCGTCCTACATCAGAAGGAATAAGGTTTACAACCTTTGTTGCATGATGCGTAAACCTTTTAATTAGTAAATTATTGTCAAGGAAGATTGTCGGTATATTAATGCTATCCAACAGATTTTTCATGTCATTATTAATAACAGATAATTCATCATTCTTATTTTGAAGTTCTGTGTTTACAGTTATTAGTTCTTCGTTAAGTGATTGTAATTCTTCTTTGGAAGTTTCCAATTCTTCATTTGAGCTTTGCATCTCTTCGTTTGTCGACTGCATTTCTTCATTTGTTGATTTGAGTTCTTCATTTGAAGTCTCCAATTCCTCCACAGTTGACCGTAAATTTTCTTTGGTCGATTTTAATTCATGCTCAAGTTCTTTGATAATTATTTCCGACTTCTTTCCAAATTGGATTTTCTTTGAAGCAGGATTTTTTTTCTCCGGAATTATTTCCTCAAATATTATCAGTAATGATCCCAGCATTTCCTCAGGTTCTTTGACCGGCTTTACAGTTAGATTTATATATTGTGAGCTGCCGTTAGATCTAACTTTTATGTTTTGGACAGTAATTGGTTTTTTAGTTGATAAAACTTTTCTAATTAATACCGGAAGTTCTTGCTGCAATCCTTCACGTGCCATTTCAAAAATATTCATCTTTGCAGCACCGTGCGTAAGCTCCAGGTACTTGCCTGTCCTCCCATGGATATATAGTATATCACCGATTTCACTTATGATTACACAATCGGGTGAGTAACTTTGCAATATGATCTTTTCAGCCAATTGAGTAATGTTCTTTACTTCGTCTTTTTTCATAATGGTCTCATCAGTTTTTCCTATTACACGTGATACCGGAAATTCTATATACGGTTGTACAGAATACATAGCATCTCTTTTTCTGTAAATTTTCCATTTTTTATCTACCATCGAAAACAGATCAACAAATCCGCTTATCGTTTCCGATGAACCAAGGTATAGTAACCCGTTAGGTATGAGACTATAATGAAAAAGTGGAATTATTTTTTTCTGTAATTCAGTATTGAAATAGATTAGGAGATTGCGGCATGAAACGAGATCAAGTTTTGTAAATGGAGGATCTTTGATAATATTCTGTGGCGCAAAGATTATCA
>JAGUXE010000006.1 GCA_020061995.1 Ignavibacteriales bacterium
ATTGGTAACAGGTTATTTTGTAATAGAGCAATTTGATCTTAAAGGTCTTGCATTTATTACAAATGATTCAAGGGCTATGGTTACTGTTGATCCTTTCGCCGCTTTCTTCAAAACAATTGTAGTGATTACCTCACTCTATTTTATTTTATTAACAGTCAATTCAAGAGAAATGGACGAAACTCATGACCGTCGTGGTGAATACTACACTTTAATGATGGGAATGATCCTCGGAATGTTCTTCATGATTTCCGGTTCAGATTTAATTTTATTGTACCTTTCAGTCGAATTAGTTTCTTTGAGTTCATATGTGATGGCTGGTTTTGCCAAAACTTCTGAACGAAGCAGTGAAGCCTCATTAAAATATCTGATTTACGGCGCTCTCTCATCAGGGTTGATGTTATTCGGCATTTCATTAGTATACGGATTAACCGCCTCTACAAATCTTTATGAATTGAATGCACTGATTGTAGTTTCTCAAGCTAATTCATTCGTCTTAATGTTTGCATTACTTTTAATTTTTGCTGGAATCGGATATAAAATATCAGCAGTTCCATTTCATTTTTGGACTCCTGATGTTTATGAAGGAGCACCAACTCCGGTTACAGCTTATCTTTCGGTGGCAAGTAAAGCAGCCGGATTTGCATTATTAATTAGATTCATAAAAATTTCTTTTATATCTGAAAAAGATATACTCGGATTCTGGTCAAGTAATCCTGTATTCAATTGGCAAGATTTTTTAATAATCATTTCAGTCGCTACCATGACCCTTGGAAATTTTGCAGCACTTTGGCAAAAAAATGTAAAGAGAATGTTAGCGTATTCAAGTATTGCTCATGCCGGATATTTACTCGCCGGATTGGCGGTTCTTTCGGATACAGGGTTGATTGCAATCTTAATTTACTTTGCAATTTATTTGATGATGAATATTGGCGCATTTCTAATTGTTATTCTCATTAAGAACAAAACCGGAAGTGAAGAACTTGATGCTTACGATGGACTTGGTTTTTCGATGCCATTTCTGGGAGTATCATTTACCATATTTTTAGTTTCATTAACCGGGCTACCACCCACTGCAGGCTTCATTGGGAAGCTATATTTATTTATCGCACTTGTTGATGCAAAAATGTTTGTCCTTGCCGTTATTGCTTTATTGAACAGTGTCGTATCGCTCTATTATTACATTCGAATTCTAAAACATATGTTTTTGGCTAAACCAAATGAGAATTCTCCGAAAGAAGCTCTTTCGATTCCTCAGATTTTGATTGTTCTGAGTTTAGTTGTGCCGACAATATTTTTTGGACTTTATTTCTCCCCATTAGTTGAACTTGCAAAAAACTCAATACTTCTACTAGGTTTTTAAGTTAAAGTGATTTTGTAATTTGTTTGTAATTTCTTATTTTATGTACGACAATTATGGTCGTAAATAAATGCTTAAATTATCAAAAAAAGTTGAATACGCAATTATCGCAGTAAAAGCTATCTGTGATGTTTGTAATGGTGATGTAATATCTGCTAAAGAAATTTCTGACAATAAAAATCTTTCGTTCGAATTATTGGCGAAAGTTTTACAAAAACTTGTTAAAGCAGAAATTATCGAATCTTCTCAAGGGAAAAAAGGAGGTTATCGTTTGAATCAAGCCGCAAATTCCATTTCGGTTTTTATGATAATTAACGCAATCGAGAAAAACGTTTCTTTGACAAATTGTTTAAGTCAAATTCCTCAGAATACAGCTTGTTGTCACGAAGACAATTGTTGTATTAAAGATCCAATTGCAAAAATCCAGACAGAAATCGAATCATATTTTAAAAATACGTCAATTGATCAACTGTGAAAAATAAACCGATATATTTAGATTATCAATCAACCACACCCGTTGATCCTGAAGTTATAACTTCAATGCTCCCCTTTTTTAATGATATGTTTGGAAATCCCTCTTCAAAAGGGCATTACTACGGACGCGAAGCTTTTGCGGCAGTTGATTTATCAAGAAGAATTATTGCAGAGTTTTTCACCGCTCAACCGGATGAAATTATTTTTACGGGTGGGGCAACCGAGTCTATTAATTTAGCTATTAAAGGTTTTGCCGAGTCAAATTTTGACAAAGGAAATCACATTATTGTTTCAGAAATTGAGCATTCTGCTGTACTGAATTGTTGCAGATATTTAGAAAAAAATAGTTTTGATATTTCTTATTTGTCGGTAGATTCAAAAGGACTAATAGATATTGATGAATTGAAGAATTCGATTACAAACAAAACAATATTGGTTTCAATTCAGTCTTCCAATAATGAAATTGGAGTTGTTCAGGATGTTGAGACAATATCAGATGTTTGTAACGAAAATGGAATTGCATTTCATTCCGATATTACACAATCTATTGGCAAAGAAAATATTTATTATAATTTATTTGATATGCTTTCACTGTCTGCTCATAAATTTTACGGACCAAAAGGAATTGGAATACTTTTGTTAAGACAGAATGAGAAGAAAATTAAAATTTCCGAACAATCCTATGGCGGAGGGCAAGAGTCAGGATTAAGATCAGGAACTTTAAATGTACCATATATTGTTGGTATGAGAAGAGCTATTCAATTATTGAAGAATACTGAAGGTGAACTGGAAAGAATAAGTTCATTAAGAGATAAACTATTTAACGGAATTTCTTCTCAAATCAATAATGTTTATCTTAATGCCGATAAAACAAAAAGATTACCGAATAATTTAAATCTTTATGTTGAAGGTGTAAGATCCGATCAATTAATTGATGCATGCAGCGAACTTTGTTTTTCTGCAGCGGCCGCATGTTCAACCGGTAGTGGTAAAAGAAGTCATGTTCTTAAGGCTATTGGATTAAGTAATGAAGAGATTGATTCTTCTGTCAGATTAAGTGTTGGAAGATATACAACTTTTGAGGAAATTGAATTGGCGATAGAAGTATTAGTAAAAAATATAAGTAAGATCAGAAATAATATAGGGGGTTAATGTGAATTATCAGGAGAAACTAAATTTCTTAAAGAATGAAAAGAAATTATTATTGAATTTTTATAAGGCAAATTATCCGGTTTACCATAATTCAAATCTTTTTTTTAGAGATTTTCAGTATTCTATTAAAAGATTTCTAGAAATGAAAAACTATAAAACAAAATATCCTGAAGCAGAAAGCCTAACAAAAGAGATGGGTACTTTCTTTGAAAGTGAGGGCATTTTTCAAAAAGTAAATCTAATAGCTTGGAAATTGTGTTTTCCTGAATTCCAAACAGGAGCACCACATACGTTTGAAGTAAATATTAATTAATCGAGGATTATATGTCAGTAATACAGATTGACTCTGAAATAAAAGTTACAGAAAAAGCCGCTAAAGAAATAATTAAGATAAAAGAAGAAAATAAAATTCCTTCCGATTACGGATTGAGAGTCGGCGTAAAAGGTGGAGGGTGTTCCGGATTATCATATTCGCTCGGCTTCGATGCTGAACCGCGTGAAGGAGATTCCGTAATCGAGCATAATGATGTTAAACTATTTGTTGATGGAAAAAGCCTTTTTTATTTGAGCGGTACAGAATTAGACTTTTCAGATGGTCTTAATGGAAGAGGATTTATTTTTAATAATCCGAATGCAGCCAAAACATGCGGCTGCGGAAGTTCTTTCGGTGTTTAATTATTTTAAGGATCTTTATGAAAAGAAGAAAATTTTTATTGGGAGTTTCAACAATTCCCCTATTGCACTTTACAAAACCTTTTGTGAATTTTTTCGAAACAAATAATAATATAATGAGGAGTAAAACTATGTCTAAATTTGAATTGCCTAAATTGCCTTATGAGTATGATGCACTTGAACCATTCATCGATAAAATGACGATGGAGATTCATCATACGAAGCATCATAATGCCTACGTAACAAATTTGAATAATGCTATTGCTGATAAACCGGAATATGTCGGTAAATCGATTGAAGATATAATGTCAGAAATTTCTAAATATCCTGCTGCTGTTAGAAATAATGGGGGAGGCCATTATAATCACTCGTTATTCTGGACAATTATGAAAAATGGAGGTGGAGGAACTCCAACCGGTCCACTTGCAGAAGCTATAACATCAGCATTCGGTTCATTTGATGAATTTAAAAAGTTATTTGCAACCGCAGGCGCAACGCGATTTGGTTCAGGATGGGCTTGGCTATCGGTAAGTGGCGGAAAACTAGTTGTATCGTCAACTCCAAATCAAGATAATCCATTAATGGATGTAGTTGAAGTAAAAGGAATACCGATTCTTGGACTTGATGTTTGGGAGCACGCCTATTATCTAAAATATCAAAACAAACGTCCGGATTATATTGAAAACTGGTGGAATCTAGTTAATTGGGATGAAGTTTCACGCAGATTTTCAGAAGCAAAATAGATAGTTTTCTATAGCTCGTAATACATATTGCGGGCTTTATTATTCAATTTAGAGAACGAATGATAAAATGAATAAAATCCCTATTTTTGTTTTAAAGTTAGTCGTATTCCCAAACTCATACTACCCTCTTCACATCTTTGAAGAACGGTATAAGAAAATGGTTACTCATTGTTTTGAGAACGAAATTGGTTTTGGCATAATTGATTCTCCATTAGATTCGGAAAATAGAATTGGCAGTTTTGTTCAAGTTCAACAAATAACAAAACAGTATGATAACGGTGAATTTGACATTATCGTAAAAGGGATAGAACGATTTTCAGTGAAACAAATTTTTCTCGCCTCTGAAGGTTATTATGAAGCATATGTTGAACCTTATTATGATAATTCTGAATTTGCACAACCTCTTCTAATTGAAAGAACTATTTTTCAATTCAAAGAGATATTGCATTCAATTAAGTATGATATAGGTGAGTCTTTTTGGGATAATTTTTCAACGACAAATTTAAAGTCCTTTAAACTTGCTGAAAAAACCGGTTTAACTTATGAAGATCAAATTGCACTACTCAGTATGAAGGAAGAGGAAAAACGTTTAACTTTTCTCCTTCAACATTTTAACAAACTGAAAAAATATTTAAATGATAAAGCAGTTATTGATAAGATTGTTAAGAATGACGGCTATTTGAATTAACAAAAAAGCCTGCTTGAAGCAGGCTTTTTAATTTCTATTTTGCACTTTCAACAACTTTTATTCTGTTTATTGCCCTTAAAAGAGATGATTCAGCACGTGCAAAATCCAGTTCGCTTTTATTTTCATGGCTCAAACGCTCTTTAGCTCTTTCCATAGCTTTTTGCGCTCTTTCAATATCAATTTTATCGGAAAGTTCAGCAGTTTCAGCCAAAAACAGAACTTTGTTATTATTAACTTCTACTGTTCCTCCGGAAGTCGCATAAAATAAGACGTTTCCATCTTCCTTTTCAATTTTCATTTTTCCTATTGCAATCACACTTATCATCGCAGCGTGATTAAACAATACCTGAAACTCTCCCATTTCTCCGGGGAAAGTAACAGATTTTACTATATCATCATAAATTGATTTAGATGGTGTAACTATTTCTAATTTAAATTCTTTCATGTCAATTACATCATTGCTTTAGCTTTTGCGTAGGCTTCTTCTAAAGTGCCAACATACATAAATGCTGATTCTGGCCAATCGTCACATTCACCATCAATAATTGATTTAAAGCTTCTAATTGTATCTTCTAGTTTAACGTATTTGCCTTTATATCCGGTAAACTGCTCAGCAACGTGGAATGGCTGACTGAAAAATCTTTGAATTCTTCTAGCACGTTTAACAATTGTTTTATCATCATCTGAAAGTTCATCCATACCGAGGATGTTAATAATATCTTGTAAGTCTTTGTAAGTTTGTAATATTTCTTTTGTGTTTTTAGCCACATCATAATGCAATTGTCCTACAGTTCCGGGTTCCAGAATTCTAGATGTTGAATCGAGCGGATCAACTGCCGGATAAATACCTAATTCAGAAATCTGACGGCTTAATACTGTCGTAGCATCTAAGTGAGAAAATGCAGTCGCCGGGGCAGGATCTGTCAGATCATCCGCGGGGACGTATATAGCTTGAACGGATGTAATAGAACCTTTATCAGTAGATGTAATACGTTCTTGTAATGCACCCATTTCGGTTGCAAGATTCGGTTGATAACCAACTGCTGAAGGCATACGCCCCAACAATGCTGACACTTCCGAACCTGCTTGAGTAAAACGGAAAATATTATCTATAAACAACAACACATCTCTTTCTTCAACATCACGAAAATATTCAGCGATCGTTAAAGCTGTTAAACCGACTCGTAAGCGAGCTCCAGGAGGTTCATTCATCTGTCCAAATACAAGTGAAGTTTTATTAATTACACCTGACTCTGTCATTTCTAAATAGAGATCATTTCCTTCGCGTGTTCTTTCTCCAACACCGGCGAATACTGAATAACCACCATGTTGCTGAGCGATATTATTAATCAACTCCTGAATGATAACTGTTTTACCTACTCCGGCACCGCCAAAGAGACCGGTCTTTCCACCTTTAGAATAAGGTTCTATAAGGTCAATTACTTTAATTCCAGTTTCAAATATTTCACTTTGAGTTGAAAGATTTTTAAATAAAGGCGCTGAGCGGTGAATTGGATAACTCATCTTTGAATTTAATTCACCTTTACCATCAATTGGTTTACCGATAACATTAATCATTCGACCAAGAGTTTCCGGACCAACGGGTATTGTAATGGGTTCACCAAGATCATATGCCGGCATTCCTCTTACTAAACCATCAGTAGAATCCATTGCAACTGTACGTACTTTATCTTCACCTAAATGCTGTTGTACTTCACAGATTAATTCTTCCTCATTACCTTCAACACTTGTGCGTGGAATTTTAACTGCATTTAAAATCTTTGGTAAGTAATTATTTTCAAATTGAATATCAACAACAGGTCCAATAACCTGAATGATTTCACCCTTTGTATGGCTCATTGTTTTCCTTTACTTATAAATTATAGAAGTCAAAATTAACCGTTTTATATCAATTTTTCAAATTTATTTATTGGTAAAAATCAGTTTGAATTAAGTAGAATTAATCAATTTGCTTAATGACCTTTCGAGGTTATCAAAACCTCGAAAGGTTTAGATCTCTATTTCATTAATAACAACTTTTTTGTCGACTTAAAATTACCTGAATTTAATCGATAGATATATACACCACTTGCAAGATCGGATGCATTAAACTCTATGCTGTAGTTTCCTGCAGATTTTTCTTCATCGATTAAAGTTTTAACTTCCCGTCCTAAAACATCATAAATTTTTAGCGTGACTATTCCCTCAACCGGAATTTGATAATTAATAGTTGTAACAGGGTTAAAGGGATTAGGGTAATTTTGTTCAAGAGCATATTGATTGGGCATTTCTAGATTCTGTTCATCTGCTGAGAGAACAATTGAATCTGCTCCACCTGCTTCATAATAGCGTGCAGTAAATTCTTGAAGATAAAAATTAGCAATCTGCGCATCTTGGAAAATTAGAGTATTCTCGTCATTACTATTTTCTGCTGATGATGACCAGTTATGAGAACCTGTAATTACATAAGGAGTGGCGTTAGAATATTCTGCATCGATAATTGCATATTTATGATGTAAAAGTCCACTAGTAAATCCCTTTAATCTAATATCCACTCCGCTGGTCTGTAAATACGAAAATTGCGAACCTGAATCTGTATTATTACTTAATATTAAACGGGTTTTTCCGTTTCTGTTTTTTAATGAAATTATAGAGTCTGCTAAATCTCTTCGAGTTATAGTCATTACAGCACCATTGATTGACTTATTTCCTCTGCTGATTGTTCTACCGATAAAACTAGTTGTCCTATCACTCGGACTAAAATAACTCTCAACTTTCCTTCCACCAATAACGAAATTATGAGGTGTATTATTCATTTTTCTTGCACCAAATCGGGAATTTTGTTGATTTGCAATATCACTATTACTCCCCCACATCTCTTCAAATTCAATTGTGTACGCTCCGGCTAGTGCAACGTCCTGAATCTCAACAATATTTTGTCTATCATCATTAGTACCGGGATCGGTAGGATTCCAAGAACCCATAATTAACCAAATACTATCCGGTGCACCACCCCTATAATCAAAAATAAAGAACTTATTATGATGTAATCCAGCTCCATCATTATTGCCGAATTGATCGTTTATATAAGGGATTCCGGCATTCTGAATTGTTGACCAAGGGGCTGTAGTTCGAGTATCGTATTCCCCAGTCACACGAATTTTTACACCGCGATTTTTAGCACTCACCAAAGCAGAAGCTATATCAGCACCCACAGTTCCGCTTAAACTGTATAAAGCCAGATCAATTGATCTTTTTGCAGTATTTATTCTACTAATCAGTTTATCCTTAAAATTAACATTGCTGAATGCATTAACACCTGAGGAGACTTGATGGTTTACATTTTTATTAAAATAAACATTTATAACTCCTGTCGTCGGTGCATCTGAAGTTGTACTCGAAACAATATTACCTGAAAAACTAGTATCGGAATTAGCGACTGAAAATGCTTGCAAATTATATATTGTTGCAGTTGATAAACCGGAAACAATAATGCTATGCTCTGTCCTCAAAACATTATCAGTTTCAATAATACCTAATTCATAATTTGTCGTTCTACCATATCTAACACGTGATGTTCCCGGATTAATAGTGTGCCATTCAAGAGTAATAGAATTTGCAGTTAACTCAACTTCTTCAGGGAATTTTTCAATTATTGGACCCGCAGAAATAATATCGGTTGAAAAACGCGGCATTAACTGATATCCACCAATAAATGGTGAATTTGTTTTAAATTGACTTAATACTCCAACTATATCGAAACGACCGGCTGGTGCGACGAGTCCGATGATGTCAGTATCATTATCAATTCTTACATCAACTGTATCAGAAGCAGAAGCACCTGTTAATTTAAAGTTTTTATAAGCCCAATTAGAGACCGGACTACCATTTAATTCTGTCACAAGTACAGCGTTTAATCTAACTAACATACCTTCAAAATTTTCAACTCCACCAATACCATCGTGACTAAGTTGGGTTGGAATGGCGAGAACCGGTTCCATATTGTTTCCGGAACTAATTATGGAGTGAATTTGCGGTGACTCTAGCTGATTAAGTCCATTAAACTGAGTGACTCTTCCTGAGACTAAAACTTCATCTCCAATCTGCACCGCTGATGTCAGTGCAGTCCCAAATATTGACATACCGCCACTATTATCTTGAATATAACTTGGTCCACCAAATTGATTTGCCACAGTAATAATTCCCCTGACCGTGACTAAATCGCCCATTCTTAGAGCAACCCCATTAGAATTGTTTATTTTAACTTCTGCAATTGGGATTGCAGCACCATAAACTGTTATTATTGGTGTAGGTGAGACTTCACCAAGGTTGTTGCCAACACCGGACATAAATATAAATTTATAAGTTCCTGTAAAAACTGGTGTTGTTGCTCCATTAATTTCAATTGCAATTGAATCATTATTAAAAATAATATTTGAGAATGAAATTGTATCCCCCGAAACAACCGCATTTGCTGTAAAATTCGAATATGAAATATTAGAAATATTCTCTCCCCAAGTAAATTCTGAAGGGACAATAATTTTAATCGAATTTACCGAATATAGAAGATCTCTTTTGTAGGAGAATGATATATCAATCGGAGAATCTCCGTTGGCTTGAACCGGGGATATGTTTACCATCCCTGAACCCTCAGGTCTTGCTCGCAATGAATTTATCCAAGCTATATTGTTTACAGTGTTTCCAAGACCACGCGAAGCTAAACCATTTTGAGTCCAGTTTGCGACACTTGAAAGTTCACTTACATCGTCTTCATTAAAAAAAGTGGAAGTATTACTTGACGAAGAACCTGTGAAATGAATTTTCGGTTCAGGCAAACTTCCTGAATTTCCTACACCCCAAGATATTCCATGGATGTGAGTTTGTGATGAATTTCTTATTTGAATAGCTTCGGATGATCCGGCAAATAAAAAAACTGTTCCCGAGAAAAATAATGAATTGCTTGATTTAACAGTCATTGCATAATCACTTGGATCAGTATCTTCAAGAAAAGTATTTTCAGGTCTTCCTATTACAATCAATGTTCCCTTTTTCAAATTTCCCCAAGCACTATTATTTGAGAAGACTAGAGGTGCTTGTGCTCCACCTGATGAACTAAAATCTCTAAGATTCCATCCTCTCAAATCTAAATTATCTTGGAGTACAAGAAGTTCTATCCACTCATCATTTCCTCCTGAATTATACAATTCATTA
Organism: Ignavibacteriales bacterium; assembly: GCA_020061995.1. The sequence continues at coordinate 10,298 of JAGUXE010000006.1, forward strand.
AAAATAATTGCTTGTGAAAACAGGTGTGGACTTAATAATGTGATAATAAAAAATATCATTCCACGAATATACTTTTTCATGATTTTCCTTTTACTAAATGAAGTTATTCTAATTAAAAAAAAAGCAGCGAATTGATTTAACAACCGCTGCGTAAAATTTGTGATTGCTCGGGTTTATCTCAAATCAGTTGATAAAACATATCTTAAGATTCGATTATTCCCTGTATCGGCAACGTAGAGAACTTTATCAAAGAATGCAACACCATGAGGACTACTGAAGATGGATGGTCCACCAAATGATTTGAGTTCATCGCCTGAAGAATTGAATACAAATATGGAATCTTTCCCACTGTCAGCAACATAAATATTACCTGAGTTGTCAACAGTTACTCCTTCAGGTTTAGTAAACCGATTAGGAATCATTATCTGTGCATTAGAAGGGGATAATTTATTTTTATAACCGGAAAATTCTGAAGTAACTAAAAACTGCAACCATTGTACTTTGAAATTATTATCACCAATCATAGTTAGAATGAAATCCGTTGTTCTTTTCTTAAAAGAAGTGATAGAACTTACCTGATTAGCTGATTCGATCCCTGATCCAATCGGATCAATTAATGGAACACGACCGATGAGAGTATCTATTTTCGAACCATTTGATAATGTCTTCTTTTCAAAAATCAATATCGAATTATCAGGATCAACAACACTTGAATTTGCAGGACCTTTTCTAGTCACGTAAAATGAATTATCATAAAAAGCTGCAACTCCTGTATATTTTCTCTCCGGCTTATTGAAATCACTTGGTTGGGGAAGCAGTCTTGTGATTGGTGCACTGGCAATATCATGTCCTGAACTAACCATATCGAGCTTGTAAACAGCACTGAAAACCTGATTAGTCTGTTCTGAATAATACTCTCCGCAAACAATAAGATTCATTTGATAATCTTGACCAATTGCAATTGGGTTTCTTATTTCACGCTGACCTAGCAGTTGTCCGGCGAGATTATACATTTTGACTGAATTGTTATCTGTATCAGCTACGTAAATAAATGGTTCATTGCCAATGAAAATATCCTGTGGTTTATTGAAGCCTTCCCATACCGGGTTCAGTTGAACGTATAAAGTATCACCGGCTATATTTCCTAAACCGGATGAGTTAATCAATGTAGCCGTATCAAGTTTATCGCTACAGCTAAAAAGTGAAACAGATAAAACTAATATTGATATATATTTCAAAATTTTCATATTCTTAAATACCTAAGATGAGAGATAATCTATGAGCTTGACCTAATTTTGTAAAATTAGCATAAGCATAATCAAAAGTTAAAGTAGTAAACAACATTGGAACTTTTACTCCGGCTCCAAAACTATAATTTTGTTCCTCCACATTGAACTTATAACCGCCTCTTAAAAATAAGGAAGAATTTAAAGTGAACTCTTTAAATTCGTACTCAGTCCCAATCGCAAAATTCTCACTATTATCATTTGGGTGATTAAGCTGCAATGAAGTAGTAATTCTGTGTTGGTCAGTTTGATAAGGTTCAAACGCAAAACCGATTCTGAATAGCGTTGGTGGAGAAAAAGATTGCCATTCAGACTTTGTTCTTTTACCAACAAGAACAACTTCACCATCAGGGGCTAGTTGATTCCCGAAATTTGTTACTGCAACTGCAAAACGTGATGTTCCTAATCCGGTCCAATAATAAGTACCGAGGTCAATCATAAAGCCGCGCATTTTCAATTTGTC
>JAGUXE010000410.1 GCA_020061995.1 Ignavibacteriales bacterium
TCTCAAACAGTGGCTCGTTGCAATATTCATGTCACAGCAAGCATATCAGTTGTTTTGGTTGTTTAAAGAAAATGCTGTTATTATAAGAACTTAGCCTTTCTGAACCAATACTTACATCGTTTCTCGTTGCATTTTTATTAGCGTATTTTGCGTTTTTCCAAAATACTACTTCTGGGTCTATTTCAAGGATAACCGGATTGTTGATTCGATTTTGGTTCAAAGCAATATACATCATTGGGTGATTTCTTGTAAAACTAATTCTTACATAATTTTGAAGATTGTATCTGCGGTCAAGTGAACGTGATAAATCATCACCACCAGGCATTGGTATCTCAATATTATTGCTTACACAATAATGCCAAGAATATAAAGCACCGTGCCTTTTAATAGATTGCAAATTTGCTCTGTCCGTAAAGTGGTAAAGAGTACTTATATTGTTATTATTCAAAACGCTTTGGTATTGCTGCCAGTCTGATTTGCATCTTTGTTGCCTAAAAATTTCTTTTTTCCTTTGGGCTTCATTGATTCTTGCAATTTCTTCACGTCTTCTGGCATCTTGTTCTTGCTGAAGCTTTAATGCTTTAAGCCTATCTTCTTCTTGCTTTTGCCGTTGTCTTTGCTCTCTTAATATTCTTTCAGATTCTGATTCTCTTGAATATGTTGAAGTCGGTTTATAAGTTGTCGTAGAACTTGTCCTGTTACTATTTGAACTTTTACTTCCACTATTAGCCCAAATTATTATGACGATAACTATTACAATTACTATGAATGTCCCCATGTGCGTCTTTTTTTTATTATAGTTGGTAACGTTTTGGCGCTTGGCGCAGTGGCGGATTTCGGAGCACAAAACTGTCAATACACCACAAAGGTTGATGCGAGGTAGAATGTTCATTTAACCACGTCACCCGCCATTGAGCCAAACGCCTGTTAGGCACAGTATTTCTATTGTCGTCCATATTTAATCTCCTGTATTTTGTCTGTTTTACCAAAGGGTTTTCCGTTAATTATAGGAATGTTTATAGTGTCAAGTTTGAGTTCGGGGTCACAGTCGAAAACGATTTGAAGATTTATTCCATTAATTTCTTCTTTGGTTTTGATATTGTCTAAAGACCATATTTCATATTCGTTAGAAACAGAAATAAATCTGTCTCGCTTGTCATTTGTCTTAACAAATAGTTGTGGCGAAAAGGGACTACATTGTTCAGAAGGCAAAGGGTCTGATTTTATTACGATTTGATAGTTTTCCGAACTATTATAGCTAAAGTGAAGTCTACCGAGAATAGTCGTGTCACGATACTCTGGCTTAAATGAAACGTAAAATTTTGTCCGAGCATTTGGTATTCTTGTCAAAATAATTTGTTCGTTACCTTCAAGAATTAATTTGTTGTTATAGTCATATAATTCATACTCGTCTTCACCGCCACAACAACCATACTTTACAGTCTTATAGTTACCAAATTCAAGAAATATGTCGTCACAGTTGTGCTTTATTGTCAATGCTGCCTTTTCAGGGTTGTTAAGCGGTAATAAGTCAATTTGAATTAAACGGTTTTGTCCTTCCATTCCTGTATGTGCTTCAGTAGTCGTTGTTTTTCTTGCAATGAAGCGTTCTGCATCTTTGTCGCCATAAAAGTCAAGATATACAATGTTGTAATTAATTTCTTTGATTTTATATTTGTTGCCTGAAAAACTGTCAACTGGAAACAGTTCGATAGAGGAAAAGTCCTTGTCGCTAAAGGTTGAATTGTCAGCCGTTACTTGTTGCACATTATTGTCCTTTGTTGAACAGCTATAAAGTCCAACGATTATTATTGTTAATATGGTCAGCTGTCGTCTCATAATATTGTGCCTAACGTTTCGGGGCTTAGCGAAGGTGGCGATTTTTACCACTAACCTACCTAAGAAGCACTAACTTCAAATTTACGAAAAACTGTCATACGAAGCACTGCACCGCCACTTTTGCAAAACCGCTGTTGGGTGCTGGTGTTCCTGTCTTCCGTGTCTGTAAACCATTGTCTCTGTTGAGTTTTACTGACTTTTTGTTTGACGTTTTGGTCTCTGCGGTTGTGTATTTTTTATTTTCAGAAGGGAGGTGTTTTTTTTAATTCAATTTTTCTTGCTGTGGATTTGCAAGCTCTTTGACAAAGCTTTGGTCTGCGCTTGGGCTTGTGCGGCTTTGGCAATGTACTTGCAAATAGGGCAGGCTTAGTGTTGATGTCCTTGTGGCTGATTTGTTTTAGTTCCTTGCTTACTTTGTGTTCTTATTTTCTTTTTCACTTCTCCACATCTTAGCATTTTATCACCAAAGTATGGATTATTGATTTCTTCTTTTTCACTTAACCAAAATGCACCTTTGTCGTCTAATGCCATAGGGCAATATGCTACATAGACAGTCTCAATTTTCAGCCCGAATGTTTCTGCGATTTCAATCATTTGGTTTGAAAGGTCAGAGAATATTTCTCTTTGTTTTTCTATGTCTTTAGCGATTTGCAAAAGTCCTATGTGTTTTTTTAGATTTGAAAACTGCTCCATCCAAGCATTGTGTGCTTCTTCATCAAGCAACTTCATATCAATTTTATTCAAACTGGTTTCCAACTTTTTGGCGTTAGATTGTGTCAGTTTAAAGTCACTTTGAACTAAACTCTTATTGAGTTCTAAATATTGGTAAACAAAATCTGTTAGTTGTTCGGTAAACTTGTCAGGAACGGCAATAGTATTATCTACCGCCCGATTCATCATACTGTAATTGCCATTGAGTTGGGCTGCTCCGTCAATAGCAAATACTCCATTGGTAACGATTTCTTCGCCTTCTGTTAAACCATTTTCCACAATGTAATATTCGCCCAAAGAAGCACCTAAGGTAATTTCTCTCATTTCAAAGGCAGGGAATTCTGTATTAGGAACTTTCACATACACAACAGAGCGTTTTCCTGTCCAAAGAAGTGATGTATTTGGAATTACAATAGATTTTCCGCTGACCGATAAACTTGCTTTGATTTTACCCTTCACAAACATCTCGGGCTTGAGAAGTTGTTGAGGGTTGTTTAATTCTGCTCTTACTGTTGCGGTTCTTGTTTGTGGATTGATTAATGGGTCTATAAAAGAAATGGTAGAGTTAAACTCTTTACCCGGAATAGATGCAAGCGTAATTATAATTTTCTGTCCGATTTTCATAAATGGCAAATCACTTTCATAAGCATCTAATAATATCCATACTTTATTTAAGTCCGCAATTTCAAAAAGCACAGTTCCTTTATTTACATAATCGCCTTTTGAAATATCCCTTCTGATTACAATGCCTGATTGGTCGGCATACACATCAAATTCAGTCAGGACAACACCGCTATTTTCAATTTCGTTGATTTGTTTTTCATTGATTTTCCATAAGCGTAGCTTTTCCTTAGAGGCATTGTAAAGTGCAGGGTTAATTTCTTTGAATTTTGAAGATTCGATTAATTCTTTTTGTGCAGTTACCAATTCGGGGGAATAAATGGTTGCTAACTTTTGCCCTTTGCTTATAGTTTGCCCTGTGAAGTCTATAAACAGTTTTTCAATTCTTCCTGAATAATTTGCGGTAATTACGGATAATTTTTGTTCGTTTACTGCGACCTTTCCTGTGAGATAAATTTCGTGTTCCGGTGAAACTGTTTTTACCTTTTGAGTTTGCACATTAGCCAATGCTATTGCTTCGGGTGACATTGTATGTATAAAAGGACTGCTTTCACCTTTATCAGATTTTTGAGCTACGGGAATTAAATCCATACCGCAAATCGGGCATTTACCCGGTTCATTTTGCCTTATTTGTGGGTGCATTGAACAAGTGTAGGTTGTTTCTTTATCTTGTTCGTGATTATGACTTGACTCAGATGAGTTGTCAGATTTAAAAATTAACCACCCTAAAAATAATCCGATAATCAGCACCAGACTGAGTTGCAATATTCTATTATTTAGTATCTGTTTCATCTTATTTAATTTTTGTTTTAACGCCCCATCAATCTTTCCATCATTGCAACGGCAATGTTTCCATCAATAAGTGCGTCCAAGTATTTTAATCGGTAATCCAAAAGTTGTTGCTGCATTCTCAGCACTTCTTCAAAGTTGCTACCTTCGGTTGAATATTGCACAATCAAAATATTCAATGCCTGATTTGCTAATGAGGTCTGTTCTTGATACAGTTTTACCCTGCGGTCGGCATCTTTAAACTCTTTCAAAGCATCTTCATAATTCACCATCAATTGATTGCTTACATCCTGTTTTTGTTCAATAACAGATTGACGCATAAAGTCAGATTCACGAACAGAGGCTGTGTATTTCTTTCGCCATAATGGTATAGTTACTGTAGCCATTGGCATCAACATATTTCGACCATTCATCATACTTTCGCTGTTAGCTCTTGGTTGGAAAATATCATATTGCAACCCCACGCCAATCATAGGCAATCCCATTTTCCTGTTCATATTACCTTGTGCGATATATGCTGATTCTTCTTGTTCCAACATTTTCAGCATCGGATTATTGTTTTTGATGCTGTCGGGAATTTCATTAAGTGAAATTGGCATTGTTGCAGCTGTTATAGAGTCTGAAAATATTACAGGTTCATTTTTATCTCTATTGAGCAATTGATTAAATCGAGCAATAAGCGGAATTTTGGTATCTTCTAATAATGCAAGATTATTTTGCAGTTCGTTAATTTCCATTTGAACACGCAGCACATCTATCATACTACCACTGCTGTTCATATTTTCCATTTCACCCATTTGGGGCATATTTCGGGTAGGAGAATTTGGGGATGATGATTGTCCTTGCATATTCATTCCACCCATTCCACTGCTGGAATTATTGGCATTTGGATTATTCGAATTTCTCATATTTCCAAAACTGCCAGAACTGCCACCACTTTGTCCACCGCTTTTGAATCTTGTCAGAGCGATTTGCTCCATTGTTTTTAGCAGTTCAATATTTTCTTTGGTGATAGCAATTTCCTTTTCTAATAATTGCAGGGCATACCAATTCGCCCGAACTTCATAAAAAAGCATTGATTTAGCTTCATTGAATTCTTCAAATTTTGCCTTTGCCATAAAAGTCATTTCATTTTTAGCTGCTCCTAAAGTTCCAAACCAAGGGAACATTTGCATTAGTGAAATTTCAGCAACCTGATTGCCCATATAGCGTTCCATAGGCATCACAAAAAAACCAAAAGAAAGTTGTGGGTCGGGGAGTGAGCCTACTTGTGGCACTCTTTCCAATGCTGCCTGATATTGAAAATATTTAGATTTTAAATTTGGATTATTTTCTGCTGCAAACAATAAATAATCATCTAAAGTTTGACTCTTTGCATTGACTGCAAAGAGAAATAGAAGTAGTATATATGCTATTTTAATTTTCATTTTGAATCTCTTTTGATTAAATATTCTTCCCGAGCAGCATACAAAACCGGAACTACAAACAAGGTAATCAAAGCAACTGCCATACCGCCAAA
>JAGUXE010000296.1 GCA_020061995.1 Ignavibacteriales bacterium
TTGCAGAAGGAACAATCGAAATACCTGCATCAATTCTCAAATCGTTTTTTTCGCTAATCAACGGAATATCAGTTGTCATAGGATGATAAACTATACAACTTGACATCATCAACGAAATCAAGAATCCAAATATTATTAATCTATTTTTCATAGTTTGTAGGGTTTTTCTCATATTGGGCACAACGTTGGCGGCTTTGCGAAGGTGGCGATTTTTACCACTAAACTACCTAAGAAGCACTGACTTCAAATTTACGAAAAACTGTCATACGAAGCACTGCACCGCCACTTTTGCAAAACCGCTGTTGGGTGCTGGTGTTCTTGTCTTTCGTGTCTGTAAACCATTGTCGTTGTTGAGTTTTTCTGTCCTTTTTCTTGTCGTGTTGGTTTGTGCGGTTGCGTATTTTTTATTTTTAGAAGGGAGGGAGATTTTTTTAATTCAATTTTCTTGCGTTGGATTTGCAAGCTCTTTGACAAAGCTTTGGTCTGTGCTTGGGCTTGTGCGGCTTTGGCAATGTGCTTGCAAATAGGGTGGGCTTAGTGTTGATGCCCTTGTGGTTGATTTGTTTTAGTTCCTTGTGTGCTTTTTGTTCTTATTTTCTTTTTCACTTCACCGCATCTTAGCATTTTATCACCAAAATATGGATTATTAATTTCTTCTTTTTCGCTTAACCAAAATGCACCTTTGTCGTCTAGTGCCATTGGGCAATATGCTACATAAACGGTCTCTATCTTTAGTCCGAATGTTTCTGCAATTTCAATAATTTGATTTGAAAGGTCAGAAAATATTTCTCGTTGTTTCTCGATGTCTTTAGCGGTTTGCAACTGTCCAATTTGCTTTTTTAGTGTAGAAAACTGCTCCAACCAAGCATTGTATGCTTCTTCGTCAAGCAACTTCTTATCAATTTTATTCAAACTTATTTCCAACTTTTTGGCGTTGGACTGTGTCATTTTAAAATCACTTTGAACTAAACTCTTGTTGAGTTCGAAATATTGGTTTACAAAATCTGTTAGTTGTTCGGTAAACTTTTCAGGAGCGGCAATTGTATTATCCACTGCCCGATTCATCATACTGTAATTTCCGCTAAGTTGTGCTGCTCCGTCAATAGCGAATACTCCATTGGTAACGATTTCTTCGCCTTCGGACAATCCACTTTCAACAATGTAATAATCCCCTAAAGATGCTCCGATTGTTATTTCTCTCATTTCAAATGATGGAAAATCCGAATTTGGAACTTTTATATAGACAATAGAGCGTTTTCCTGTCCATAGTAAAGCTGTTTTTGGGATTACTAATGATTTTTCTGAAATAGATAGGTTTGCTTTGATTTTACCCTTGACAAACATTTCAGGTTTTAGAAGTTGTTGTATGTTGTTTAATTCGGCTCTTACAGCAGCAGTTCTACTTTGTGGATTGATTAGAGGGTCTATGAACGCTATTTGTGTAGTAAATTCTTTTCCGGGAAGTGATGCAACCGTCAAAGTAATTTTTTGACCAACTTTCATAAATGCCAAATCACTTTCATACGCATCTAATAAAACCCAAACATTGCTCAAGTCAGCGATTTCAAATAAAACACTTCCTTTATTTACAAAATCGCCTTTTGAAATGTCTCTTCTTATTACTACTCCCGACTGGTCGGCATATACATCAAATTCTGTCAGAACGATACCGCTGTTTTCAATTTCACTGATTTGTGTTTCAGTAATTTTCCATAAACGCAATTTTTCCTTCGAGGCATTGTAAAGTGCCGGGTTAACTTCCTTGAATTTTACTGCTTCGATTAACTCTTTTTGTGCAGTAACCAATTCAGGTGAATAGATGGTAGCCAGTTTTTGTCCTTTGCTTACTGTTTGTCCTGTAAAGTCTATGAATAATTTTTCAATTCTGCCGGAATAATTAGCCGTGATTACAGCTAATTTTTGCTCATTTATGGCGATTTTACCTGTTAAGTAAACTTCGTGTTCGGCTGAAACTGTTTTTACTTTTTGGGTTTGCACATTTGCCAAAGCGATTGCTTCGGCACTCATTGTAAACACAAATGGGTTGCTTTCACCATTGCCTGAATTTTGAGTAACGGGGATTAAATCCATTCCGCAAAGCGGACATTTCCCCGGCTCATTCTGCCTGATTTGTGGGTGCATAGAACAAGTGAAAGTTGTTTCTTCACTATGTTCGTGACTATGATTCGATTCAGCACTGTTGTCCGATTTAAAAATCAACCATCCTAAAAACAACCCGACAATCAGGACCAGACTGAGTTGTAATATCCTATTATTTAGTATTTGTTTCATTTTATTTTATTTTATTTCATTTTAATCTTAGCGCCCCATCAATCGTTCCATCATAGCTACTGCGATATTTCCGTCAACAAGTGCGTCTAAATATTTTAATCGGTAATCCAAAAGTTGCTGTTGCATTCTCAGCACTTCTTCAAAATTACTGCCTTCGGTTGAATATTGCACAATCAAAATATTTAATGCTTGATTTGCTAATGAGGTCTGTTCTTGATACAGTTTTAGCCTGCGGTTGGCATCTTTAAAATCTTTCAAGGCATCTTCATAATTCACCATCAATTGATTGTTTACGTCCTGTTTTTGTTCAACAATAGCTTGACGCATAAAGTCAGACTCACGAACGGAGGCAGTATATTTCTTTCGCCATAATGGGATAGTTACAGTTGCCATTGGCATCAACATATTTCGTCCGTTCATCATACTTTCGCTATTGACTCTCGGCTGAAATATTTCGTATTGCAATCCAACACCAATCATTGGCAAGCCCATTTTTTGATTCATTTTACCTTGGGCAATGAATGCTTGTTCATCTTGCTCCAACATTTTTAGCATTGGATTATTGTTTTTAATGCTGTCGGGGATTTCATTGAGTGCAACCGGAATAGTTGCTGCCATAATTGAATCAGAAAATATAACGAGTTCATTCCTTTCTCGATTTAGCAACTGATTGAAACGTGCTAAAAGTGGAATTTTACTATCTTGCAACAAAGCAAGATTATTTTGTAGTTCGTTGATTTCCATTTGAACACGCAATACATCTATCATACTACCGCTACTACTCATATTTCCCATTTCATTCATTGGGGGCATATTTCGGGTAGGAGAATTTGGGGATGATGATTGTCCTTGCATATTCATTCCACCCATTCCGCTGTTCGAATTATTGTTGTTTGCATTGTTAGAACTTCTCATATTTCCTGAACCTCCGGAATTGTTGCTGCTTTGTCCACCGCTCTTGAATCGAGTAAGAGCAATTTGCTCCATCGTTTTAAGCAGTTCAATGTTTTCTTTGGTGATAGCAATTTCTTTTTCCAATAATTGTAGAGCATACCAATTCGCCCGCACTTCATAAAACAGCATTGATTTGACTTCATTGAATTCTTCAAATTTTGCCTTTGCCATAAAAGTCATTTCATTTTTAGCTGCTCCTAAAGTTCCAAACCAAGGGAACATTTGCATTAATGAAATTTCAGCAACCTGATTGCCCATATAGCGTTCCATAGGCATCACAAAAAAACCAAAAGAAAGCTGTGGGTCGGGTAGTGAGCCAACTTGTGGCACTCTTTCCAATGCCGCCTGATATTGAAAATACTTGGATTTTAAATTCGGGTTATTTTCTGCTGCAATCAATAAATAGTCATTCAAAGTTTGACCAAAGGCATTATTTGAATAAACCAGAATTAGTAATATGTAGATTATCCAGTTTTTCATTTTGAATCTCTTTTGATTAAATATTCTTCCCGAGCAGCATACAAAACCGGAACTACAAACAAGGTAATCAAAGCAACTGCCATACCGCCAAA
>JAGUXE010000028.1 GCA_020061995.1 Ignavibacteriales bacterium
CAAATGAAAAAGATTTATTTATTGGAACATGGCATAATGGTCTTTATCTCCTTAATAAAAATTCATCGGTTCCCATTTCTGTTCAGATTAACATTTCAAAGTCAGTTAAAGATATTTATAGGGATAAATACAATGATATATGGATTGGAACGGATGGGGGAGTGCTGCTTCTCAAAAAAACATTTTTTAAGAAAGTTCAATTCTCAACAACTCCTCAACAAATATCAACTTCCTTTATTAGTGAAATGGTTTCAGATAATAAGGGTAAATTGTTTTTAACTGATGGGACATCAATTTATTCCGTAAATACTTTAATGAAGGATATTCAAATAGCTTTATTTCACAGCAGTTCATTGAATAATATATACTCAATTGCAACTGGTGAAAAGGGGATCTGGATTTCTCTTAGAAATGGAAATTTAGAATATCGTGATTATCTCGACTCTAGAATTATTTTTCAATTTAGTCCTACTGGTGATAGGATTAATACTCTTTTCTCTGATTCAGATGGAATATTGTGGGGATATTTAGGAAGATCAAAAAGGATTTTGAAAATAGATACAAATTTTAAGACTGAAGAAATTCCTATTGAGAACAAAAATGTTTCCACAATTTCTTTCATTAAAGAAAGTAAAAGTGGCAAAATTATATTTGCCGGAAACGGAAGGAATGCATTTCTTTTTGAATTTGATAAAAAGACAAATCGTTTAACAAATAATAGTCAAATGTTTCCGAGTGACTTGGGGCAAAATCTTTATATCACAGATATTTTTATGGGTAAAAATATATACTATTCGACCAGCGCGGGAATTTTCGATGAGTTTGGAACTAAAATAGAGCCTAAATATTTTAATCAAAGAATGAATTTAGTCTTAAATAAGGCTGTTGTACAAGGGAATGATTCAACTCTTTGGGTTGGATCTGAGAATGGGATTTATGCTTTAACTAAAAGTGATTTCATCCTTTTTGATAAAAGTGATGCACTCCCGAATTCCTCAATAATTGCCAGAGGTATTATTCATGATAAATTGGGCAGATTGTGGGTTGGTACAGCGGAAGGATTGGTCGTAAGTCAAACTTCAAGTTATTTTAGAGAGACTTCTGCACCTATAGTCACAGCACATTTAAAGAAATCGGATAATGATAGAACGTCCCTATCTAAACAAACTGATTTATACGAAGGCTCAAGTGTTGAATTTAATTTTAATTCTATTTCATTTCCTGCAGAACATGTTGTTTATCAGTACCGTTTGTTGGGAGGGGCAATGGATAGTAGTTGGTCAAATCAAATCAAAATCAATTCGATAACTTATCACAATCTTTCGGCAGGTGATTATGTCTTTCAGGTAAGTGGACGTAATAAAGGAGAAAAAGGGAGTAAAGTTTCTACTTATCATATTAAAGTTAAATATAATTGGTATTCTTCACCTATAGCAATCTTTGTTTATCTTTTATTCGGAAAGACTTTCATCATATTTGTAACAATGTGGCTTAATCGTTATAGGATTAATTCATTGAGGGACAGGGAGAGAAAGCTTTCACTACTGGTTAAGGAAAGAACTGATGATTTGAATGAATCACTCATTAATGCAGAAAATCTGCTTAAGGAGAGTGAACGATCAAAAGAAGAACTATTTAAAGCTAATGAGTTTAAGGTAAAATTGTTAAATCTAGCTGCACATGATTTAAAAAATCCTTTACATTCCATTATCGGTTTTTCTTCATTAATTCAAGAGGACACTCAAGACGAAGAAATAAAAAAAATGTCAGAGTTTATCCTACAGAGTTCTCAATTTATGGTTAAGCAAATTGAAGATATTCTACAAAATGCAGCGGTTAGGGCTAAAGAAATTAAATTAATTAAACGCAGTAGCAATATTGCTGAAATAGTCCAGAAAATAATACAAAATTATAAACCTCAATCTGAAGCTAAGTCGCAAATTATTGAAATGCTTTGTGATGAAAATTTTTTGGCTGATGTCGATAGCGATTGGTTATCACATGCTTTAGATAATCTGGTAAGTAATGCAGTCAAATATTCTCAATACGATAAGAAAATTCAAGTTATTATTGAAAATAATCCGGATTTCTTTTTAGTTAAGGTTGTTGATAACGGACCAGGCATTTCTAAATCTGAAATGAATCTATTATTCAAAGAATTTCAAAGGTTGTCGACAAAACCAACCGGAGGTGAATCATCGACCGGGTTTGGACTCTCAATCGTAAAAAATATTGTCGAGTTACACGGTGGTAAAGTTTGGGCAACAAGTGAATTGGGTGAGGGGACAACTTTCCATATTCAAATTCCTCATGACAAAGTTGGAGCAACTAAATGAAAATTGTTATTATTGCAGCAATTGCAAAAAATGGTGTTATCGGAAAAAGTAATGGTGAAATGTCATGGCATCTTAAAGAGGAATTTCAACATTTTAAAAAAACTACCTTGGGCTTTCCTGTTTTGATGGGGAGAAAGACTTTTGAATCTTTGGGAAAACCATTAAAGTTAAGAGAAAATATAATTGTTACATCAGATAAAAAATACTCACTTAAGTTCGAAGAAACTTTTGTTGTTCATACAATTCAAAATGGAATTGAACTTGCATCAACATTCGGTAAAGACAAATTATTTATTATCGGGGGTGGTGAGATTTATAAACAATCAATCTTAGTTGCTGATGAAATGGTATTATCACATTTATCTTTTGAAGCAGAAGGAGATGTCTATTTCCCTTATTTTGATAATAGTTTATGGTATTTAAGTGAAGAGATATCAAAACATAATTTTACAATAGTTTATTATTCCAAGAAGTAAAGATCCTAGTCGCTATGTCCAAAATAAAAATATTGCCTGAAAATTTAGCAAATAAAATCGCAGCCGGAGAAGTTGTTCAGCGTCCTGAATCTGTTGTTAAAGAATTACTCGAAAATTCAATTGATGCAAATGCGAGTGAAATAACTTTATTGATAAAGCGAGCGGGAAAAGTATTAATTCAAGTGGTTGATAATGGTGAAGGTATGTCTGAAGATGATGCAAAATTGTGCATCCTTAAGCATGCTACAAGTAAAATAATAACTGATTTAGATTTGGAAGCTATAAAAACTCTTGGCTTCAGAGGTGAGGCATTGAGTTCTATTACTGCGGTAAGTCAAGTTGAATTAAGAACTCAGACGATCGATAGTGAAGTAGGAGTTCAACTTCGTATTGATGACGGACAAAATATTGAACAGGAATATGGTTCATTTGCAAAGGGAACAACTGTTTCAGTAAAGAATTTGTTTTTTAATACGCCGGCACGCAGAAATTTTTTACGAACCGATGGTACTGAGACTAAACATATCATTGAAACTTTTAATCGATTGGCTTTAAGCCATCCGAATATTGCATTTAGATTATTTATAGATGATGATGTCACACTAGATTTCCCTTCCGGAAATATTTCGGAAAGGGTTGGGGATGTATTCGGTGAGGGAATTTTATCAGCTTTAATCACTGTTGAAGAAAGAACGGAATATCTGTCTATCTTCGGCTTTATTGGCAAACCGTCACTCTTAAAAAAATCTAAAGGGGATCAATATTTGTTTATTAATAACAGATATGTATTTAGTAAACAGATAAATCATGCTGTATTTACTGCTTATGAGAATGTATTGGAAAAAGGAGATTATCCATTCTTTGTTTTATTCATGGAAATTGATCCTCACAGAATTGACATAAATGTTCATCCTTCTAAACTTGAAGTGAGGTTTGATGATGAAAAAGATATCTATTCATTTGTAGTTTCTGTTTTAAGAAAAAGTTTATCCTCCTATGATCTGGTTCCTAATCTGGTCTTTTCACAAAGTACTAATGAAAATGAACGAATGTCAATTACTCCTTTTCAGAGGACGGAGATTAGTAATTTTTCGGATCGTCCTTCGAATCCAAAATATGATAATAAATCACAATCGTTTAATGATAAAGATATCGATATGTTATTTGGAAGTTTATCATTAAATGTTAATCGAGAATCCTCTCAATCAAACATCTCAACACCGTTCGAAAACGATAATAATATCGAAGAATCAGTTCAAAAAAATATTCCCATTCGTGCTTCTTCAGAAGAAAAAGAGAATTCAAGTTTTATTATTCAACTACATCATAAATATATTCTCTCCCAAATAAAATCCGGATTGATGATTATTGATCAACACGCAGCACATGAGCGAATCTTATACGAAAAAGCATTAAAGCTTTTCGATATGAATATGCCGTTTGCTCAACCTTTATTATTTCCAAAAACAATTGAGGTTGATGCAAGTAAATTGATTATGTTAAAAGAGTTGCAACCCTATTTTCAAAAACTCGGATTTGAAATTAAATTTTTTGGTCAGAATACAATAATCGTTGAAGCCGTTCCGCAAGATATTCATCCGGGAAATGAAGAGGAGATATTATTAGAAATTATGGATGAATATCTTATTAACCGACGCGAGAAGAAAATTCTTGAAGTTAAAGATAATATGGCAAAATCTTTTTCATGCAAGTCTGCAATAAAAACTGGGGACAAACTTTCAGAATTGGAAATGCGAGTTTTAATTGACCAATTATTCGCTACTACTATGCCATACGTTTGCCCACATGGAAGACCAATTGTTGTGAAAATATCATTAGATGAATTTGATCGTAGGTTTGGAAGAACATAATAGTAGATTTTAATTTTGTTCTGTTGATTCTTTATTTATCTTTGTCGTTATTAATTGATAATTGTGTAATAATAAACTCTAATCAAAAGGATGCAAATGCTTTCTGAAAAATTTTATGAACTTAAAAAGCAATATGAGAAGAACGACAAGAGTGCTAAAAATACAGGGATGAAATTCACTACCGTTAGTGATGAATCGATAAAATCTTTATATACACCTGATGATTATGATCAATCTGATTATTTAGAGAATCTTAATTTCCCCGGAGAATTTCCTTTTACTAGAGGTATTCATGTAAACGGTTATCGCGGCAAAATTTGGACTATGAGACAGTTTGCAGGATTTGGTTCCCCTGAAGATACAAATGAAAGATTTCACTATCTATTGAAGCATGGACAAACAGGTTTATCCGTAGCTTTTGATTTACCTACATTAATGGGTTGGGATGCTGATTCTGAAATTAGTCAAGGGGAGGTAGGTATTTGCGGTGTTTCGATATCTTCTTTAAAAGATATGGAAATCTTGTTCGATAAAATTCCTTTGGATAAAGTTTCTACTTCCATGACAATAAATTCCCCTGCAGCTATGGTTTTTGCTTTTTATCTTGCAGTAGCCCAAAAACAGAATATACCTTTAGAGAAGCTTAGAGGTACACTACAAAACGATATTTTGAAAGAATATATAGCGCAGAAAGAATATATATTCCCTCCACATCCTTCTATGAGAATTATTGTGGATATGATTGAATATTGTAAAAATGAAGTTCCGCAATGGAATCCGGTTTCTGTTAGTGGTTATCATATTCGAGAAGCAGGCTCAACTGCTGTGCAAGAATTAGCTTATACTCTCGCTGATGGTTTTGCTTATATTGAGGCATGTATTGAAAGGGGTTTGGATGTTGATGATTTTGCCCCTCGTATTTCTTTTTTCTTTAATTCACATTTAGATTTTTTTGAAGAGATTGCAAAATTTAGAGCGGCTCGAAGAATTTTCGCTAGAAGAATGAAAGAACGATACGGAGCTAAGAATCCGAGATCATGGTGGATGAGATTTCACACACAAACCGCCGGATGTACACTCACCGCACAACAACCGGAAAACAATATTGTGAGGACTGCATTCCAAGCTTTGGCGGCTGTAATGGGAGGAACTCAATCGTTACATACGAATTCCATGGACGAAACATTGGCACTTCCAAGCGAAAAGGCAGTGAAAATTGCCCTTCGTACTCAACAGTTAATTGCTTATGAAACTGGTGTGATTAACACAGTCGACCCTCTTGGGGGAAGTTATTTCATTGAATCCTTAACTGATAAAATGGAAAAACAGGCTAACGAAATATTTGATCAGATTGATTCGTTAGGTGGTGTTATCCCGGCAATCGAGTTCGGTTATTTTCAAAAAGAGATTTCTGATGCTGCATACCGTTATCAGAGAGAAGTGGAGAAAAAGGAAAAATTCATTGTGGGAGTAAATGAATTTATAGAAGAAAATGAAAAAGTAGATATCCCGATTTTGACGGTTTCACCAGAAGTAGAAAAAATGCAAAGGAGTAGATTGGCTGATATCAAACAGAGTAGAAATCAAGATGAATTAAAAATGTCGCTAAAGAAAATTAAACAGGCTTCTATTGATGGTACGAATTTAATGCCGATTTTAATTGAAGCAGCTCATAATTATGTTACATTAGGTGAAATGATAGGTGAGATGAAAGAAGTTTTTGGCATTTATGAAGAAACAGTAGTCTTCTAATGTTGCTGGAATATTTAAAACTGGTTCGTTTTACACAATGGATAAAAAACATTTTTGTTTTTGTTCCTTTAGTTTTTTCAAAACATCTGTTCCACACTGGTTATTTTGAAATCTCATTTTTAGCTTTTGTGGTTTTTTGTTTAATATCGAGTGTCGTCTACATAATTAACGATATTGTAGATGTTGAATCAGACCGTTTACATCCGAGCAAAAAATATCGACCAATTGCGAGTAGAAAAATAACGAAGAAAAAGGCAATGGTGATAGCCTCTTTGTTGTTTTTAATGGCGGCAATTATTGTTACACAACTTAACTATGGATTTATTCTATTTGCCTTTGCTTACTTCGTATTGAACATCATCTACTCGTTTTCATTTAAGCATGTAGTTCTGCTCGATATTTTTAGCATTGCAGCAGGGTTTATGATCAGAATAGCATCAGGTGCAGTTGTCATAAATGTTGAATTATCGAGTTGGTTAATTTTAACAACTTTATTTTTGTCACTCTTTCTTGCTGTAATGAAACGTCGTTCAGAATTAGTTTTAAAGACAAACGAAAATGAAATTTCAACGCGAAAAGTTCTCGAAAACTATTCCATTGGATTTGTCGATCAGATGTCAACCGTAGCTGCAGCCGGCGTAATAATATCTTATGCTCTATATACGGTTTCGCAGCGCACAGTTACAATATTCAAAACAGAAAATTTAATTTATAGTACCATCTTTGTCGTCTACGGAATTTTTCGTTATATGTATATTGTTTTAAATAATCAAAAAGGTGAGAACACTTCTGAAGATTTATTAAGCGATCTTCCACTTATAATTAATTCAATATTTTACGCAATTTTTACTGTATTAGTAGTATATCATATTATCTAAAATGAAAAAAGTAATTTTAATCGGTTCAATACTTCTTACATTCTTTGGCTGTTCGTCTTCAATAGAATATCAACGTATGATTACTTTAAATGAGGTAAATCTCTGGCTTAATCTAATGCCGGGAGGACCTCCCACATTTCATTTTAGCGGACAAGTTGGTGTGGAAGTAGAGATAGTTGATGAGATTGAATTGGAAGAAGTTCATGTTTTTCAACGCAATAAAAAGCTTTTCACCGAAAGACCATTTTTTACACGATTGTCAAAACAAGTACCACAGTTTAATAAATACCTTTTCATTTTTGGAATAAAAGATGGGTTACCATCTCATCAAATTAATACAGATTTGCCAACCGATTTAGTTTTAGTATTTAATGTAAACGGTGAAGAAGTTAAATTTTTTATTGATGAAATTACGATTGAAAAAGTCTATTAATTATGTTTGGTGACTTATTTATACTGTTTGTTCTTATCATACTCAGTGCCTGGTTTTCTGCAACTGAAATGGCTTATGTTTTAGCCAATAAAATAAAAATTGAGATTGAATCACGTAAAAATAATCTAGCAGCAAAAAATGCAACATATTTTATAAATCGTCCGCAAGATTTTTTTTCAACAATATTAATTGGCAATAATATTGTTAACATCGCGTTTGCATCAATAAGTGCCTATTTGCTGCACAAAGTGTTTTCTTTTGAAGAGTGGCAAATACTTATTACATCAACATTTATTCTGCTAATATTTGCGGAACTAATCCCGAAGTACCTTGCTGGTGAAATCGCTGATTTGGTCTTTCCGATATCATCTGTTTTATTAAGAGTTGTTCATTTTGTCTTATATCCGATAGTAAAACTAACCTCTTTTATTACCCAAATTTTTATTAAATCAGAAAATTTACAAGCAAATAATTATTCTATGTTATTTAGTCGCGATGATATAGAGGAACTTGTTAAGGAAAGTCATGAAGCCGGCTATGTCAATAAAAAAGATAGTAACATCATTACTAATGTACTTGAATTCAGAGAACAAAGGATTTATGAAGCACTTACTCCCCGAACCGAAATTGTGGGTGTCGAATTAGATTCAAAACTAGAAGATGTAATTGATGTATTTATAGAATCAGGTTATTCTAAATTACCGGTTTATGAGGAAAATCTAGATAATATTAAAGGAATGGTTTTAGCCTATGATGTATTTAAACTTCCTACAAATTTAAGAGAGATATTACGAGATGTGGTTTTTGTTCCGGAAACAAAAAAAAGTTTCGAGATGCTGAATGATTTTCTTAGTAAAGGTGTCTCAATTGCGATTGTTGTCGATGAATTTGGAGGAACTGCAGGAATTGTTACAATGGAAGATATAATTGAAGAACTGTTTGGAGAAATCAAAGATGAATATGATATCGACGAAAATATTTGTAGAAAAATTTCGGAAAATCAATATTTATTTAGCGGGAAAACCGAGATAGATCAAATTAGTGATAAGTTTGATTTGAATATCGAAGTCGGTGATTATGAAACAGTAACCGGATTTATCTTCTCAAAAATTGGCCGAATCCCGGGACGGGGGGAATCGATTAATATATCAAACTTCAAAATATTAATTATCAAATCATCCCAAACCAAGATTGATCTTATTAAGTTAACTATTTTAGACGAGTTTGAAGTTGAGTAAGCCAATAGTTATTTATGACAGCAATTGTTCGTTATGCAATTACTGGATAACTCTAATTCGAAAAATTGATAGGAAAAGCAATTTTAATTTTTTACCTATCAATATGGTTGGTAAAGATGTTCATCTAAATTCTCAGCTTAAAGATTACTTACAAATTGATTCTGTGTTGCTTTATAAAGATTCCAATGTAGATATCAAATCAAACGCAATATTAAAAATTATTGAAGTAGTAGGGTTTCCGTATAATCTCTTTTTAGTTTTAAAAATTTTGCCGAAATCATTTTTAGATTACTGTTATGACTTAATCGCTACAAATCGAAATAAACTATTTTCGCAAACTCAAAAATGCGATTTATGAGGTAGTCTTGAAATACAAAAAGCAAGTCTAAAAAATAAAATATTAACTCCTCCACAATTTGCTCACGTTTACATTTTACCCTAAATTTGATATTAAGTAATTATAGATTAATAGTTTGTTAGATTTTAGAATAGTTGGTCAAGATATTTCCTCGAAGGCGAGAGCGGGTCATTTCACTACAGATCATGGGGTAGTTGAAACCCCAATCTTTATGCCTGTTGGAACACAAGGAACAGTTAAAGCAGTTAATCAGTCTTTTCTTGAAAATGATATTAATGCCCAAATCATTCTCGGAAATACATATCATTTGTATCTACGACCCGGGACGGAAATCCTTGAAGAGGCGGGTGGCCTCCACAAATTCATGAATTGGTCAAGACCAATATTGACAGATAGTGGTGGATTCCAAGTATTTAGTCTTTCTGAATTGAGAAAGTTAAAATCAAATGGTGTGGAATTCTCTTCACATCTTGATGGGTCAAAACATTTTTTTACACCTGAAAAAGTTATTTCGATTCAGCGGAGTATCGGTTCAGATATTATGATGGTTTTGGATGAGTGTACACCATATCCGTGTGATTATGAGTATGCAAAAAAATCTACTGAACTAACTTCAAACTGGGCAATATTAAATAAAAATGCTTTTGAAAATTCAGTTCCTCTTTATGGTTATGAGCAGTTTCAGTTTGGTATTATTCAAGGAAGTGTCTATAAAGATTTAAGAGAAAAATCAGTATCGGATTTAAATAAACTAAATTTTGATGGATATGCAATCGGTGGATTGGCTGTAGGCGAACCAACAGAAACAATGTATGAACTTGTTGATTTTACTACTGATTTTATGAGTGAAAATAAACCGAGATATTTAATGGGTGTTGGACGACCTGAGAATATATTGAACGCCATTGAAAGAGGTGTTGATATGTTTGACTGTGTTATGCCGACTCGAAATGCCCGTAATTCATATTTATTTACATCTACCGGTATTGTCTCAATTAGAAATGCTAAATATAAAAATGATTTTAATCCACTAGATGAGAATTGTAATTGTTATACATGCAGAAACTATACAAGAGCATATTTAAGACATCTTTTTATTGCAAAAGAGATATTAGGTCTCGAACTTGCGTCAATTCATAATTTGCATTTTTATTTGTGGTTGGTAACTGAAGCTAGAAAACAAATTTTGCAAGGGAACTTTAAAACTTGGAAAGAAACAATTATTAAAAAAATATCATTAACAAAAATAACAATGGAGAAATAATGGATATATTATTAGCAATGGCACCCCCATCTGACGGTCAAGGGGGATCAGGTAACCTCGTAAGTACTTTAATAATGTTCGGGGCTATATTTTTAATTTTTTATTTTATGATTATTCGACCTCAACAAAAAAGATCAAAAGAGCGTGAAAAGCTTTTAAGCTCAATTGAAAAAGGGGATAAAGTAATGACAAGCGGCGGACTTTATGGTGTGGTTGATTCTTTGGAAGAAAAAACTGTAATACTAAAAGTAGCAGATAATGTTAAACTAAAATTTGAAAGAAGTGCGATATCTTCTGTCATTTCTTCAAAAGAATAATGGTAGCAGGATAAATTATGTTTTGTTCAGTTGACGAAGCTCTTGAAGAAATTAAAAGTGGCAGAGTTCTTATAGTTATTGATGATGAAGATAGAGAAAATGAAGGTGATTTTGTTTGTGCCGCTGAGTTTGTAACTCCTGATATAATTAACTTTATGATTAATTATGGGAGGGGACTAGTTTGTGTTCCGTTGGAAAAGGATAAACTTCAGCAACTTGATCTTCCACTGATGGTTGATTCAAATTCAGCATTGCACGGAACCCAATTTACAATAACCGTAGATGCTGTTGATGGAACTACAACGGGTATTTCTGCTGCCGATAGAGCTGTTACAATTAAGAAAATGATTGAAAAAGATTCCACTAGAAACGATTTTGCTGTTCCGGGACATATCTTTCCTCTCCAGGCATTTGATGGGGGTGTTCTAAGACGGGCGGGTCATACAGAAGCAGTAGTTGATTTATGCAAAATTGCCGGTTTAAAACCAGCAGGTGTTTTATGTGAGATTCTTAAAGATAACGGTGAGATGGCTCGCACTCCTGATTTAATTCAGCTTGCCGATAAATTCCATCTTAAAGTGTTAACCGTTCAATCGCTAATAAACTACAGGTTACAAAAAGAGAGATTGGTAGAGAGGGTTACTCAGATTAATCTACCGACTGCTTATGGTGATTTTGAATTATATCTTTATAAAAGTGTCCTTGATCAAAAAGAACATTTGGCTTTGGTAAAAGGGAGCTTACAGGATATTGATGCCCCATTTGTTCGCATGCATTCTGAATGTTTAACAGGAGACGTCTTTCATTCCTTAAGGTGCGATTGTCATGATCAGTTGAAGACGGCAATTAAATTAATTTCTAATGAAGGATATGGCGTTATTGTTTATATGCGTCAAGAAGGAAGAGGAATAGGGCTACTAAATAAAATTCTAGCCTATAAATTGCAAGATAACGGTAGAGATACTGTTGAAGCTAATGAAGAACTCGGATTCAAAGCTGATTTAAGGGATTATGGAATAGGGGCTCAAATTCTGGTTGATTTGGGTATTAAAAAACTAAAATTACTCACTAATAATCCAAAAAAAATTGTAGGTTTAGCCGGGTTTAATTTGGAAATTGTTGAAAGAGTTCCAATTGAAATTCAACCAAACGAGAATAACCTGAAGTATCTTAAAACTAAACGTGATAAACTCGGGCACTTAATTTTAGAAAATTACTTATAGATTGTCATATCAATTCATAAGTCCATCAAGAGGTAGTATGAAATTTACATTTCTTTTTATGCTTTTAGTTTTATTTACTATAACTCATTTTCCTCAAGAACAAAAAGTGTTAGTCGCGAAAATTGATGGTGAAATTGATCTTGGGCTAGCCCCATTCGTCAAGAGGGTTGTAAATACAGCCTCAAGTGAAAAATACGATGCAGTAATTTTTGAAATTAATACATTCGGTGGAAGAGTTGATGCTGCAACACAAATTAAAGATGCAATATTAGAAAGTAAAGTTTTAACAATTGCATTTATAAATAAACGTGCTATATCTGCAGGAGCTTTGATTGCTCTCTCTTGCAAAAAAATAGCTATGGCTTCCGGTTCTTCTATAGGTGCGACAACAGTTGTCGATCAAACAGGAGCGAAAGTATCAGAAAAATACCAATCCTATATGCGGTCGGAAATGAGGGCAACAGCTGAGAAAAACGGTAGGAGAACCGATATTGCTGAAGGAATGGTAGACGAAAGAGTTGTCGTCCCCGGGTTGGTTGATAGCACACAGCTAATAACTCTTACTTCAAAAGAAGCTATGCAATATGCAATTTCAGATACTGTAATCAACTCATTGAAAGAAGCTGCAGATGCATTTGGCTTCAAAAATCCAAAATTTGTATATCTCTCAAGTAATTGGGCAGAACAGTTTGTTCGTTTTTTAAATAATCCTATTATTTCTTCTTTACTTATAATGGTAGGATTAATAGGACTTTATACGGAAATCAAAACTCCCGGTTGGGGATTAGCCGGGACTGCAGGATTAATTGCATTGGCACTCTTTTTTGGTACATCAGTGATTCTTGATCTTGCATCAATGTGGGAGATATTATTATTTGTGTTGGGAGTTATACTTATTCTTGTTGAAGTGTTTTTTATTCCGGGATTTGGAGTTCCCGGAGTACTTGGAATAACCTTAATGCTTGGCTCAATATTTTTTTCTTTATTTAATACGGAGTTTATCTTTGATTTTTCAGGACTTGAAATGGTAATTATACAATTTGCATTCACGCTGCTTGGAGTGGTAATCCTTATGGCTTTACTCTTAAGATATCTACCTAAAAGTAAACCTTTCGGAATGTTTATTCTTAAAGCTGAAACATCATCTGATGAAGGTTTTTTGTCAAATCCCGATTACCATTTTTTAATCGATAAGAAAGGAATCACATATACACCATTACGTCCTGCAGGTATTATTGAAATTGATAATAAACGATTCGATGTAGTAACCGAAGGGGAGTTTGTTGACAGTCACAAAGCTGTAAAAGTGATTAAAGTTGAAGGTGTTAAAATTGTAGTAAAAGAAGAGCTGTAATTATTAAGAAGCGAGTGGTTTTGTAAACCACTCGCTCTCGTTTTTTTTGCTAATTTAACAATTCTAAAATATTCTTGTTAATCGTTTTTTGACTTCGAGTCACTTTTTGCATTGTCTGTTGGGGAGTTGGCATATTTACACTAAACTGAATTTTCATACTTGTAGTTGTTATTGATTTCTGAATTAATCCTTTACTCAGGTTAAAATAGATTTTCCCATCAGCCCGATACTCCGGATTTTTCACATCAACTTTGTTCTGTTTAGCTTGCTGACTTATTTTATAATTTGCTGTAACATCAGCGACAATTACTGCTAAATTGTCATCATTGAATTTTTCAAAACTCCCCAATTTGTAATTTTGAATACTCTGTAGAGTAAACAATTGTAGATTTGCTTCGGGTAATATATTCTTCCAAGTTGAATCTTTACCAACTTCTGTTGCGGGAAATTTTCTAAAAACTTGGGCAACCATAGGTTTGAGAGCTCCCTCTACCATATCCTGCTGCAAAAGTTTTTTATCTTCAGCTGAAACAGAATCTTTCATGTTACGAAGTTCAAGGAGTTTGTTTACGATTTTATCCGCTCTAAAAATGTCAAGAATGTCACCACTAGGGTCCAATCTTACTGTAAATGGATTATTTACAAGCGCTTCATATTCAAGATATCTGTCTCGATCAACTGAATCTAATTTTGAGCCTGACAGGTATGTATAATTTTTTCCATTTGCATCGGCACTAAGCTTTATAGACTTAAAGTTAAACTCGACTTCCATAACACCATCTGATTCAACTTCCATAATTTTTGAATTTATCAAGTAAGTTATTGTTTGAATAACTTTTTGCTCCAGAATTGTATCAGCAGTTATCGTCTGATTGTCATCAGCAATTGAAGTTAATCTGAAATTATAACTATTCCCTTTTTTTAGTTGATAACTCAATTTAACTAATCCCACAGACGATGCATCAAGGACTGAAGTTTTTATTTCTGATGAATCAAATGTTGATGCATCCTGTTCAGGAGAATTGTTTTGCATTTCTTTGTTCTCACCGCAACCAATAAAAATTAAAACGGTGATTAAAATAACGAACGATAGTTTTTTCATATATAACCTGTTTAGTAAAGTAAATATTTCTGTCTTATTAATTTAAAAGTGTTTAATTCGGATTGATAACCCGAAATAATTTCAGAAGGACTAATACCTTTTAATAATTGACTTCTAATAAATCTGTCACCTGCTAAAAGGTCAAATGATTTCTCTTTAAACGCGAAATTATTTGGATATAATTTATGCAAAATATGTATAAGATGGAGACCAAATTCGAAGGGTTTAATTACTTCGGATTTTTGAACTGAAATATATATTCCATTACACTTAATATTTTTAAATTTTGGATTTTTTGCCATACCATCAATATCCATTGGAACAAATGAGATTTCACTCAAGAGGAGACCCGGGTGTCCAAACTTTGCAAATTCATTTATTACTTCAGAACTTTTAATGAATGGGCTTCCAATTGTTAAGAATGGATTAAGCGTCCCTCTTCCTTCAGAAATATTTGTCCCCTCTATCAAACATGTTCCGGGATAAACCAATGCTGTTTCCAAATTTGGAATATTAGGTGATGGATTTATCCAGGTTAAACCAGTAGTATCATAAAACATATTGCGATTCCAGTTTTTCATTTTAATAATTTTCAATGAAAAACCGGGCGAAGATTTAATCAATTCTTCACCTAAAAAATATTGGGACAGCTCTCCAACGGTCATTCCATGGATTACCGGTATTGGAGCTATTCCAACAAAAGAATTCAAATCGTTTTTACGAATAGGTCCATCTACCCAAACACCTCCAATTGGATTTGGACGATCTAAAACAATTAGCGGTATATGGTTCTCACTTGCTGCTTCAATTGTATAAAATAATGTTGAGATATATGTATAAAATCTTGCTCCAACATCCTGTATATCAAAGATTAGTAAATCTAAGTTTTGCAGCATTTCTTTTGTCGGTTTTTTCGTTAAACCATATAACGAGTAGACAGGGATTTTAGTTTTTGAGTCAATTCCTCCCTGTATAAGTTCCCCAGCCGGAGCATCACCTCGAATTCCATGTTCGGGTCCGAATAGAGCGACTATTTTTACATTATTAAGTTTCACTAATGCATCTACTAGGTGAGTTCCATCGTTTAGTATTGCGGTATGATTGGTGACAATTCCAATATTTCTTCCTTCAAGAAAAGAAACGTTTTCAGTAAGAAGAATTTCTGCACCGGTTTGCACTTGTTGGGCGAAACCTAGATTTAGAAAAGTTAAAATTAGTATAACAAATTTAAGCATTTATTTATCTCCTCTGTTTTTTTGAAACAAAGACCAAGCTGCTAGTGTCAATCCATCCCATATAATATTATCATCAATCAATTGTTGAATTTCATGAACGGTTAATCTTTTAATACTGAATTCTTCGGTATTATCAGGGGAGAGAGGATCAATAAATAATTGTTCTGCAATATATGTTTTGCAAATCTCGTCAGATGCACCGGTATAAGGAGAAAATTCTCCCAGATAAGACAAGCTATTGGAATTGTAACCTGTTTCCTCACGCAATTCTTTAATAGCATTTTCCTCGTATGAAAGTGAAGGGGGAAGTCCCCCACATGGAAATTCGAGACTTATTCTATTATTTAGATAACGATATTGTTCGATCAGTAGAAGAGTCCCATCTTCAAATATTGGAATTATCATAGACGAACCGTTGGTGTGAACATAATGATAATTTCCTTTTATGGAGTTATCAATAAGATATTCATCTATCATATAACTCCAATAATCATTCTGCTTAAATACTGATGTTGAGATTCTATCCCATTTTTTATAACGCATTAAAACGTATAATTCTCTAACAATTCTTTTCTAGTAAAAAAATGTGCAATCTCAAGTGCTGCATTCTCGTCTGAATCTGAACCATGGACAGCATTTTCAGCTTTACTATCTGCAAACAACTTACGAATTGTTCCGTCTTCAGCTTGGGCAGGATCGGTTGCACCAATAAGTTTTCTGAAATCGGCAACTGCATTTTCTTTTTCCAGAGCTATCGGGACACAGGGTCCCGAAGTCATAAATTCTACTAAATCATTGAAGAAAGGTCTCTCTTTATGAACTTCATAAAACCCACCTGCGGAATCAGATGTCAATCGTGTCATCTTAATTGCTTTAACTTTGAAACCTGATTCGGTAATTTTTGTGATTATCTGGCCAACTAAATTTTTCCTTACGGCATCAGGTTTAATGATTGCCAAAGTTCTATTACTCATTTAAAATCCTTTATTTTTTCTTTGCAGATTTAATTGCATCTTGTTTAGATTTACTTGTTTTTGCTCTAGATGCAATCTTCATATTTTTTTTAGTTGCAACTTTTGATTCGTTCAAAGCAAACTTCATTGTAGTTCCTATTTCTGCAGGACTCTCTACAACATAAATTCCAGCTTTTTTCATTGCCTTCATTTTTTCAGCGGCTGTTCCTTTACCACCTGAAATAATTGCTCCTGCATGGCCCATTCTTCTTCCTGCAGGGGCGGTTCTTCCGGCAATGAATCCGACAACCGGTTTTTTCACGAATTTCTTTATATAACTTGCTGCTTCTTCTTCGGCACTTCCACCGATTTCACCAATCATTACTATTCCATCAGTATTTGGATCTTCATTAAACAATTTTACAATATCAATGAACTGCGAACCGATTATGGGATCACCGCCAATTCCAACACAAGTCGATTGACCAATCTTTAAATCAGATAGTTGTTTTACAGCTTCATAAGTTAGGGTTCCACTTCGAGATACAACACCGACTTTTCCTGCACGATGTATAAATCCGGGCATGATTCCAATTTTGGCTTTCCCCGGTGAAATAACTCCCGGACAATTAGGACCAACTAATACTACACCCATGGATTTAATTTGATGATAAACAGGAACCATATCCTTTACCGGGATTCCTTCAGTTATACAAATAATCAATTTTATACCAGCATTTGCTGCTTCGAGGATTGCATCAGCAGCAAAAGCAGGGGGAACAAAAATTACCGATGCATTAGCTTTTGCTTTTTTTACTGCATCTTCAACGGTATTGAAAACTGGAACTCCTTCAAATTTGGTCCCACCTTTACCAGGTGTTACACCGGCGACAACATTAGTGCCGTATTCCAACATTTGTTTGGAATGAAAAGATCCTTCACCACCGGTGATTCCTTGAACTACTAAGCGGGTTTTTTTATCGACTAGAATACTCATTCAAATTTTCCTTTTGTAATAGTAGATTATATTAATTGTAAAAATAATGAAATTCTTAAAAAGTTTATTATAAAATTTAGAGAGTTGGTAGATAATCACAAGTCTCAATTTGTCTGCTGAGTTGCAAAAGTACTGATTCATCAAACTGGTTAGCAAGCAATTGTATACCTATTGGTAGACCGTTTTCAGAATTTCCGACTGGAATACTAATCCCCGGAATTCCTGCAAGATTTGCAGTCGTTGTAAAAATGTCACTCAAATACATCTCAAGTGGATTCTCTGTTTTCTCACCAATTTTAAAAGGGGGAGTCGGTGTTGTTGGTGTAATTATGACATCTACTTCGTTGAAACATTTGTCGAAATCATTCTTAATTATTCGTCTAACCTTTTGTGCTTTAAGATAATATGCATCATAATAACCCGAAGAGAGTACATAAGTACCGAGCATAATTCTTCTTTTTACTTCAGTTCCAAATCCTTCACTTCTGGAATTAATATACATTTCTGTCAAACTATTGGAATCCTCAGAACGTCTTCCATATCTAACACCATCAAATCTTGCCAAATTAGAAGAAGCTTCAGCTGTCGTTAAAATGTAATACGTTGCAATTGAATATTCGGAGTTGGGAAGATCGATATAAACTATTTTATGTCCCAGCAGTTTAAGTTTTTCAATTGTTGCGAGTAATTTTGATTTGATTTCTATTGAATAAGCCTCATTCAAAATACTTGGTGTTACTCCAATTTTAAAACTTTTGTAAGATGTAATTTCTTCTGAATAATTATCCACATTCTTATTTGCACTAGTCGAATCCAATTGATCTTTCCCTGCAATAATTTCCATAACCAGAGCAATATCAAATGTTGATCTTGCAAACGCACCAATCGTATCGAATGATGACGCAAAGGCAGTTAACCCATACCGTGAAACTCTTCCGTACGTTGGCTTAATTCCATAGATGCCACAAAAAGCGGCGGGTTGTCTAATTGATCCCCCCGTATCAGTCCCAATTGAAGCATCACACAAATAAGCAGCAACCGCAGCAGCTGAACCTCCTGATGAACCACCAGGAACATATTCTTCATTTATGGGATTTCTTACGATTCCATAAGCCGAGTTTTCATTAGATGAGCCCATTGCAAATTCATCAAGATTAGTTTTACCGATAATTATGGCATCTTCATCCATAAGTCTCTGTATGCATGTTGCTGTATAAACCGGATAAAAATCTTTCAACAATTTTGATCCGCATGTCATTCTCTTTCCTTTTAGAGAAAGCAAATCTTTAACCGCAATTACCATTCCTGCAAGTTTACCGGCTTTGCCTGTTTTAATTTTTTCTGAAATCGATTCGGCATTTTTAATTGCTTCTTCAGCAAAAACATCAAGGAAGCAGTTGAGATTTTTGTCCTTTTCTATCTTTGAAAGAAAGGATTTTACGTTCTCCACTAAATCAAGAGAACCATTTTTTATCTGAGAGATTTTTTCATTGTGGGATTTATATGAGAGCAACGAACACCTACTTAAATTAAGGAAAGTGGATTAGACTTTTTTATCGATATCAATAGAATCTTTTATTTCAGATTCGACTTCGTGGAGAGATTTTTTAAATTGATTCATCCCTTTACCAAAGGTTCGGGCAATCTCCGGCAATTTTTTTGGCCCAAAAAGTAATAGAGCTACCAAGACAATCATGATTATCTCTCCTGCTCCAATATTAGAAAACATAATTACCTTTGAAATAAGTTGTTATTTTTTTTCTTCAGTTTTTGAATCTTCATCAACCTCTTTTACAGCTTTTTTAAATTCCTTCATACCTTTCCCAATTCCTTGAGCAAGTTCAGGAATTTTCTTCGCCCCAAAAAGTATAATAATTACTAAAACTATAAGAATTATTTCAGTAGCACCAATATTTCCAAACATTATAACCTTCTTTTACTAAATTTTTAAAAATGAATTAACCACAGAACGAAAAATTGATTTTCCTTCAGTATTTCCTAAAATAGGATTGCAAACTCTTTCCGGGTGAGGCATCATTCCCAGAATGTTACCTCTTTTATTGATTATCCCTGCAATATTTTCAACAGAACCATTCGGGTTAGATTGTGAACCAATGTTTCCATCGCTATCTGTGTACCTAAATACTATCTGATTATTCCGATTCAATTCATTCAAAGTTTCTAAATCGACGAAGTAATTTCCTTCACCGTGAGCAATAGGAATTTTTAATATATCACCATCCAATTTATTCGAAAAGATGGATGATTTATTAATTACTTTAAGATATACATCTTTACATACAAATTTCAAAGATTCATTCTTGAGTAATACTCCGGGAAGCAATCCGCTTTCAGTCAGTATTTGAAAACCGTTGCAAATCCCTATAACTATCCCACCATTTTCGGCGAAATTTATAACCTCTTGCATTAATGGTGAGAGTTTTGCTATAGCTCCGGATCGAAGATAATCACCATAAGAAAACCCGCCGGGTAAAATTATTACATTAGAATTTTTTATTGAATGATCTTTGTGCCATAAGAATTCAGCTTCGTAACCAAGCACTTGTTTTACCGAATAATATGCATCATGGTCACAGTTAGATCCGGGGAAAACAACAATACCGAATTTAACTTTCATTCACTTTTTCCAAAATTATTTCAAAGTCTTCCATAATTGGATTTGCGAGTAATTTATTACAAAATTCAGTGGCTTCAGTTTTGGCTATAACTTCATCAGATGTTGCGATAAGAAATTCTATTGATTTATCTATTCTAACTTTTGAAATATTTGAATACCCAAGCAGATTTGCTCCTTGTTCAGAAGCTTTTCCCTGCGGATCCAAAATAGACTTTCTTCTCTTAACTAAAATTTTTGCTTTATACATTTTATCCTAGATTTTTAAAATTCGAGAAATTATAAAATACAAATCGTTTACGATTTTTGTTTAATATAACTGAAAACTTGTCTAAAGATACCAAATACGATTACGAAAATAAAGATATAAAAGATGGCTTTCCCTTCGGTAATAAGGAAAACAATTAATGCGGATATAAAAAAGACAAAAATGAGCGGTTTTTCTTTTATACTCTTAATATTAGGTTTAGGAATTGTGTCATATTTTATTTTACTTATCATCAATAACGAGAGGAGTATTGTTAAAGGAATTACAAAAAGATCAAAAGGTGGAATTAAAATTGAGTCTGTATAATAGACTAAAATGAATGAAGAGACAGTGATTGCAGCCATTGGAATTGGGAGTCCACTAAAATATTCTTTATCAAATCCGACAAGTTGAGTGTTAAACCGAGCTAAACGGTAAGCCCCTGAAACTAAAAAAACTATTGCAATAAAAAGTCCTAAATATTCAAAATTATAGAGATGTAATTTCCACAATAAAAATGCTGGAGCAAAGCCAAAACTAACTACGTCCGCTAGTGAGTCCAACTCCACACCTAATCTGCTGCTTGTATTAGTTAGTCTAGCGAAAAGTCCGTCTAATGCATCTGCAATTGCTGCAAGTATAATAAGAATTGCTGCAAAATGAAAATTCCCTGCGGTAGCCTCGACAACCGAAAAAAAGCCAAAAGCCATGTTTAATGCCGTAAAAAAATTGGGGATTACTTTTTTTAAAGAAGAGGAATCCATCAGCTAGTTCTTTCGAGGGAATTTAAACAAAATGGTTTCGCCAGCTTTGACAATCTCATCTTTAGCTACTAAGACTTCACATTCAGCAGGGACTATAACATCCACACGGCTTCCAAATTTTATCATTCCGAATCTTTCACCGGCTTTAACCTGTTCACCTTCTTTAAGATCATATACGATTCTACGTGCAACAAAACCTGCGACTTGAGTGAAAAATACTTTACCATATTTACTACTGATTCCGATTTCGGATCTTTCATTTTTTTCGGATGCTTTATCATCATAAGCCACCAAATATTCGCCTTTGCAATAACGCACAAGTTCAACAACACCATCAATAGGTATTCTATTAACATGTACATTCAATGGAGACATAAATACTGAGACTTGCTTAGCTTTACCGTTGATAAACTTGTTATCATCTACTTCTTTAACAAAAAGCACTCTTCCATCGGCAGGGGAAATTACCGCTTCATCTATTTTGGGTGAAACTCTCTCAGGGTCTCTAAAAAAATTGAGAGTAAAAATCATCATCAAGATTGCTAGCAGAATTAATAGTCCTCTTAAAACAAGACTATTCATGAAGAAGCTTGAGGCTATCAGTATAAAGGAAATAAATGAAATAATCCCTACTGTCGTATATCCGTATTTTGTTATCATATCTCTAATATAATTGTTCGTGAAAAATATCTGTATATCTTCTAAATTGTTTAGAAGTTAAAATTTTGTATGGATTTAGAAAGTTCCCATCATTTTGGATTGGGATAATATTTATCCCAAGCGGAGAAAACTCCCCAAGAAGAAAAACTTTATCTTCAAATCTGCCAAAAAAACTATTGAATTCTACAAGATTAAAACCTCTTCTCTCAAAAAAAGATTTTAATACAACGTTAGCTTTGGATGCAATACGCAACATCATTTTAATCTCACTGGAATCCGCAATCTCAAATGCTACTAAATGACTTTCAGAAACAAAATGTTCTAATTCTTCACCAAAGTAAAACTCAAATATAGGGATTTGCAATGAATCAAATTCTCTCTTTTGAAATATACGGGAATTTTTTTTATCGAACGCATTTAAAACCTTTAATCTAAGCCGAAAAAAAGAAACGTTCTGATGAATTAATTTCGTAGAGGTTTTGCTAACCAATTGTGGCAACGGTATATTATATTGCAAAAGGTAATCAAAAAAGAATGAGTTGATTTTCGCTAAACTTTCAGCAATATTTTTACTTCTGAATTTTAAATTCTTATTTATATGTATAATGTCCGAAAATTCTTTAACAGAAATTTCGTCGTTATTCAAGTCAATATAGTTTGATAAAAAATAATTCACTCAATCTTTTAATATTGTTAAATTAAAGTTCCGAAAAAAATGAACAAAAATTTATACAATAAATGTGTTAAAAGTCAAATCAATATTTTATATTTGAGATTATAACAAATCGGCATCTTGAAAATAATTTAAGGAGTTTTTTATGAAGGGTGGCATGCAGGGAATGTTGAAACAAGTTCAAAAAATGCAAGAAGAAATGCAGAGAGTTCAACAGGAATTAGGTAGTAAAACTGTGACGGAAGAGGCTGGTGGCGGAATGATAAAAGCTACTGCTTCCGGTAATAAAGAGATCATTTCTGTCGAAATTGATTTACAAGTTATTAATGCTGATGAAAAAGAGATACTTGAGGATTTAGTTGTTGCTGCTGTAAATAAGGCGCTAACTTCCGCCGGTAAAATGGCTGAAAATGAATTGGCTAAAGTTACAAAGGGAATGATTCCTCCGGGAATGAATATTCCAGGATTCTAAATTGACTATTGCTGAACCTTTACAAATTGCAATTGAAGAATTAAGTAAGTTTCCTGGTATCGGGAGGAAAACTGCTCAACGCCTTGCAATATATTTATTAAAATCTAAGCGGGACGATGTTAATTCTTTAGTCAAATCGATTATTGATCTTAAAGAAAAATTAACTTTTTGCAAGATCTGTTTCAACTTAACCGAATATGAAACATGTGAGATTTGTTCCAATCATAAAAGAGATCATAGTATAATTTGTGTTGTCGAAGAAATTAGTGATGTTATTGCCATTGAAAAGACAAATGAATACCGAGGACTGTACCACGTGTTAGGGGGAGTGCTTTCCCCTTTAAATGGTGTAAATCAAGATGATCTTAAAATAAGAGAATTATTAAATCGTTTGAAGGATGATGCGGTCAGAGAAATTATTTTAGCTATTAATCCTGATACAGAAGGTGAAACTACCTCTTTATATTTGGCTAAGTTGATTAAGCCATTAAATATTCAAGTTACAAGAATAGCACGCGGACTTCCTATTGGAGGGGATTTAGAATTTGCCGATGATGCTACAATTGGAAGAGCAGTTCAGGGAAGAATAGTTATTTGAAAGGTGAGTGGTTCAAAGACTGGTTTGAGACTATTGAATATCTTACAGTATATAAGCATAGAGATTCTTTAGATGCTACCAATGCTGTTGACCTGATTCTAAAAAATATAGATAAGACTAAAACAAAATCTGTTTTAGACCTTGCTTGTGGTGCAGGGCGGCATTCTATTTTATTAGCACAAAAGGGTTTTGATGTTGTCGGTGTTGATTTGAGTAAAAATTTGCTTAAAAATGCCAAGTCAAAAGCTAATGAATTACAGTTATCAATAAAATTTATAGAAGCCGACTTACGTACATTCAGTGTTAACCGGACATTTGACCTTATTCTGAATTTATTTACGAGTTTTGGTTATTTTAATATGGATGAAGAAAACGAAAAAATATTTTCATTGGCTTCAAGACTATTGAACGATGACGGCATTTTTATTTTTGACTATTTTAACTCCGAATATGTAATCAAAAATTTAGTACCGTATTCAATAGATAAGTATGACGATTTCACGATCGAACAATTTAGAAGTATACAAGGTGATCGAGTGGTTAAAATTATAAAAATAACCACAGTAGAGGGGGTTAGAGAATTTACTGAATCTGTTAGACTTTATAGCTTGGAGTGGAT
Source organism: Ignavibacteriales bacterium (assembly GCA_020061995.1). The sequence goes on from JAGUXE010000028.1 coordinate 24,456, forward strand.
AAAAGAATCGCTGCAAATAAATGATTTTCAAATAGAAAATGTATATGGTACTTATGACGGTGATGAGTTCTCGATTGAAAACTCACCAAGAATTTTTATAACTTGTAAAAAGTGAAAACAAAAAAGAATATATTTTTAGTTCTCCTCACATTTCTAGTTTTTATAATTGGGTGTGATTTACTGTCAGTAAGGAATGCTGAACAACCGGATCAGCCAAGAGGTACTTTCCAATATGCAGTTACATTTGACGATTTAATCGGTAACTTAATAAATTCAATAAAAGAGAAAAACACCCAAAATTATTTATCATGTTTAGCTGATTCTGCTTATTCAAATATTGGTTTTACTTTTATACCATCTGCAGGATCTTCATCATTATATCCGGCACTAATTGATAACTGGTCGAGGAATAATGAGGAACAGTACTTTAAAAATATGATAATACGGATCTCGCAAGATCAGGAATTGAATTTAGTAGTAAAAGAGGCGCAATCAGTTTATCAGGGAGACACTGTTGTATACTCTGCGAAATACAGTTTTTTAGTTCCGGTATTTTCAAGTTCAGAGACAAATATTTTCCAGGGTGAATTGAAGTTTAAGATTATAAGAGATACAAGATTTGGTTGGGCAATTTTTAATTGGCAGGATATAAAAAATAGTGAATCCCCGACATGGAGTGAGCTTAAAGGGCAGTTTAATTATTAGTAGTTTAATCGGATTATTTATTTTCCAATTAAGTGCTTGCGTAAATCCTTTTGCTCCCAAATTAGATTTTAATTCAGATACAGGAGGAAGTCTTTCAGATCTAACTTCTGTTGATGGAGTTTTTCAAAATTTGCAATATTCCTATACTTTTAAAGATTCAACAATTTATGGAAAACTTTTAGCTGATGATTTCCTTTTTACATACAGAAATTATGATTTAGGGTTTGATGTCTCGTGGGGAAGAGATGAGGAAATGAAAACAACATACGGACTATTTCAGAATACTGAGAGAATTGATCTTATATGGAATAATATAGTCGCCTCATCACAAGACTCTGTTGAAGCAACTTTAATAAGGGGTTTTAACTTGACTATCACATTTAATCCAACTGATGTGATTAGGATTGACGGCCGTGTTAATCTTTTACTTAAAAAAAATATCCAAACGAATAATTGGGCAATTCATCGTTGGGTAGACGAATCTAACTTTTAGAACGATATGCTATTTATTATTAAAGAAACACTTAGGTCCATCGGAAGAACGAAAATTTCTTTCAGCTTTGCATTTATCTCAACTACAATAAGTATATTTTTAATTCAGCTTACATTTTATTCTGTTCATTTTTCTGAATATTATGAATCAGAAATTAAGAAGAATTTTTTTGTCAATATTTTTTTGATTGAAGGAATTGATCAGAATAAACAAAAGACGATATTAACTGAAATCAAAGCTACTGGTTTTGCTGAAAATACTGTTTTCATAAGTAAAGAAGATGCTAAAAAAAGGTTTATCAAGGAAACGGGTGAGGATTTTTCCAATATTTTAAAGAATAATCCTTTGCCTGCATCATTTGTGGTTGCGTTATCCCCATTAACATTTGAAAATTTTAATATCAAAAAAATTCTTGATATATTCGAAGCAATTCCCGGAGTTGAGAGTGTTTTTTTTGAATCTGAATTATACGATAGAGCCTTGAATCTTATAAATTCCGCACAGAAATATCTTTGGATATTTGTTGGGATATTTACTTTTCTTGCATTCTACATTCTTTACAGTACGTTGAGGCTAATTCTTGAAAATCAAACAGAAGAAATCTTAACAATGAAATTAGTTGGGGCTTCTACAATAATGATTTCAGCTCCAATAATTCTTAGTGGTGTATTTATTGGGCTTTTAGGGGCAGTTTTTTCAAATTTATCTCTTTTTGCAATTCAAGGACTTACAAATAAGTTAATCAGCAATACTTTGTTACCAATAAGTCGATCCATGAGTTACTTATTTTATTCAAGTTTTA
>JAGUXE010000138.1 GCA_020061995.1 Ignavibacteriales bacterium
ATTCTTAGAGTTCTTGATTATGGCTATTACGAAGGACGCTTCTTTGAACTTCTCGAATTTGCCGCTGGCGGAACACTTGATACTTATCTGCCAATAAAAGATATGAAGAGAATTAAAGAGATTGTTGATGAAACAACAGATGCTCTCGAATATTGCCACAGCAAAGGTATTATCCATCGCGATATAAAACCCGAAAATATCTTTTGCAAAAATGCCGACGGAAGTGATGTTTTAATTGGTGATTTCGGTATCTCATCTCTACTCGATGAAAACCAGGAAGCTCAAGTTACAGGTCAAGCAAGAACCATGGTTTATGCGGCTCCCGAGCTTTATCAAAGTCTTGACGGAAAAGCATTCGTTAGTAAAGAACTTGATTATTATGCGCTCGGTATAATGCTTATCAAAATATGGACGGCAGAAAATCCGTTTAAAGGAATTCCCGAAATGGGAATTATGAGAATTAAAAACCTCGGCAAAATTAATATCCCCGAAGATATGCCTGCTGAACTTAAAAATCTTATTAAAGGATTAACTGTTGTAAGCATTGATAAACGCTGGGGTTATCAAGAAATTAAAAAATGGATGCGTGGTGAAGCTGTTTCTGTTTTTGTTGAACAAGATCAATCAAAGTATAAACCATTCGTTTATGACTCCGACCAGGATTTAGTTGCCAATACTCCAATTGAAATGGCAAAATTGTTGCAAGATCATCCTGCCATCGGTAAAAAATATTTATATAGAGGAAAGATTAAAAACTGGCTTGATGAGTGTAACAATCTAAAACTCTCTGTTACTCTTGAAGAAATTTATGAAACTAATTATCCGAAAGATGAAGAAGCCGGATTACAAGCCGCTATCTTCATGCTTGATCCTGACCTTCCATACATAGCCGTTGACGGAACAAAGTGTCGTTCAATTGAAGATTTTGTGATGGTACTGCAAAACAATAAAGAAGAATATATGGAGAGACTTAAAAATAGAAATGATGCTTTCTACCTCTATTTTTCAGCTCACGGTTTAAATAAAGAAGTAAAACAATTCAGAAAATACTTCAAAGATTATGTTGACTATATAGCAATCCTCCACGTCATCTATACCCTCAACCCCGAAGCTCCATTTATGTTTGATGAAGGTGATCCGATAACCACTCCGGAGGAATTGTCCAGCCGTTTTTGGGATGAACCTGATAGAGGAAAAGAAGTTCTCTTTAGCCATGAGGTTGGAGCATGGATTTACTATATCGATCAAGGTTTGCTCGAACAAATTAATTCTATAGTTGAGCAATTTGAAAAGAATCAAGCTGCCGGTTTGGTTTGTGCGGCATATGCGCTTGACCCATCTATCGGTTATAATGCTCTTGATGATTCATACTGTACAACAAAAGAAGAACTTGCAGAAGCGTTATCCAATAATGTAAAAAAATATTCTAAACAGCTTAAAAACGGTAACGATGAATTTTACATGTTCTTAATTGCCCGCGGATTAACTAATGAATACAATGCCTTTAGAGGTTTTTATTCTAAAGGTTATAACAAAGGAAAGATCGGCTATACAAGTGCCGATATTTCTACATATAAAATAATACGCGGTTTTGGGGGTGAAACTCCTTTTTATTTTGAAGGAAAGAAATTCACCAAACCGGATCAACTTCAAAAAGTTGATAATAATATCAAAGCAAAACTTCTACCTGAATTAGAGAAAAAAGATTCTCTGCTGAATGCATGGCTAAGTGTTTTCTTTCATGAAGATCCTTTTCTTGTTTTCAAGAAGCGAGGAGATTATGAGAATAAATTGAAAGAATATGTTCAGTTTGTTGAGAGTATTAATCCCGAGAATACTTTTGTAAAACGATTTAATACGGGGGTAAAATATTTCAACGACATGATAACAAAAGAAGGTGCTGTTGATCAACGGTTTAATTTAGTGAAATGGATTTTCCTAATCTTCCCTGTACTCTGCGCCGGAGTGTTGATGTATTATGTCTATAATTTGGAAAGTAACCCCTTACCGGGCGCTTTCTGGGATGTAAGTTCCTACTACTATATCGTAATGATAATTTTAACTATGGGATTCGTTCTGTTAGGAATGATAGACGATGGTGAATTTTCTTTCAGCACACTATTGTTTGGTGGACCAATTGTCGGTCTTATTGCCGGTGTAGTTGTTTATTACTTATTCATGCTTACAATTTCACTCTGGTATTTACTTGCAGGGATTTTAGCCGTTGCTCTTTATTTCGTATTCGATAAAATTCTCAAAGGAAAGTATACCGATGCAAATTTGAGGAACCAATTATTTGATCCGAATGACTTCAGCGGTTATGTTTATGAACCACTTCAATTCGCTTTTAATGATGAACCTAAATTCGAAAGCTCAAAAGATGATTTATTGAAGACTTACAAAAAAGCAAGAAGATCAACTAAATTCATGATTTTCCGATATAGCGCTTTACCTTCTCTCGCTTTTGCAACATTGTTATTCTTCCTCATCTATCTTGATCCTCAATACAAAGAAGTTTTACACCCGGAAGAATTTCGTCAAGAACAAATTCAAGACTCAATTAAAGCAGCTAACGAGAAAAAAGCGGCAGAAGAAGCGGCTAAAAAACCAACACGTAGAACAAGAAGAACAAGATAATTATGCATATTCAATGTGATAAATGTTCAACCCAAAATAGAGATATTGCAAAGTATTGCAAGATTTGCGGACAACCGATTTTGTCCGAATCAACCTCACTGCTCGAAGACATGATAGGTCTTGGTGAAGTTAAAAACGAAATCAAATCGTTAATTAACATTACCAAAGCCATGCAAAAACGGCAGGGGGGAAGCGCATTCAAAATTAATTTGCATAGCATAATAATCGGAAATGCCGGCACAGGTAAAAGTGCACTTGTAAAAATTTTAGAGCAACTCTATTTTCAAAATGGAATTACAACCAAACCAACAGCCGAAGTAATTGATGCAGTTGATTATCCTGCTTACTCACAAAAGTTATCTCAAAATCTCCCTAATCTAAAGGGGGGAATTTTGTTTATTGATAACGCTCAAAAACTTATCCCCGGTGGATTTGCTTCGGACATAAATCAACTTGATAAACTTTTTTCTGAAATGGATAAATTCGGATTTGATCCGATTGTAATTCTTGCCGGATTGCCAAAAGGATTTGAAGAGTTCCTCGAAAAAAATCCTTCGGTTAAAAACAGATTTAAGTATTTATTCAAGCTGCCCGATTATTCTTCAAACGAGCTTTATCAGATAAGTGTAAATAAACTTAAACCCTATTCGCTTACGTTAAATGATGATTCTGAAAAAAGATTGAAATCATTATTTAAGCAGGCAATAAAAACAAAAAATGAATCTTTCGGTAACGCACATCTTGCCACAAATACCGCCGAAAATATTTTCAAATCTTATCTCGCCCGCATAGGCAAAGGGGCAAACGATGATAGCATTGTTTTAGTTGATGATATTCACGGAGACGTTCCGGTTGAAAGAAGTCTCGATGAAATTATGACCGAGCTTGATGAATTCATCGGAATGGATAATGTAAAAGCCGCCGTTAAAGAAATTGCAAAACAAGTTCAAATGCAGCAAGAGCGTGCATTACGCGGTTTAGCCGACGATGAAAAATTCGGTATTCATATCGTACTTACAGGAAATCCCGGTACCGGCAAAACAACAATTGCCCGCAAACTCGGTGATATTTTTGCAGCAATCGGTTATCTTGATAGCGGGCACGTTCTTGAAACAGACCGCTCACAACTTGTCGGACAATATCAGGGGGAAACTCCCAAAATAGTCACCGAAGCAATTAATAAAGCGATGGGGGGAATTCTATTTGTTGATGAAGCTTATGCGCTTGCCCCGCAAAGCGGTGATGGTTCAAAGGATAAATATGGTACTGAAGCAATTGAAACTTTGATGAAGCGTATGGAAGATGACCGGGGCAAATTTGTTATGATTGCCGCCGGTTATCAATTGGAGATGCAAAACTTTCTAAATTCAAATCCCGGTATGAAAAGCCGCTTCAATAAATATCTTCATATAAACGATTATAACCCGGATGAGTTGCTTCTCATTTATAAAGGTTTTATCAAAAAGAAAAAATATGTGTTAAGTCCCGAAGCAGAAGAAATCGCAAAGAAAGCAATAAAAGCAATCCACGATTCACGCGATAAAAATTTCGGTAACGGACGCGAAATGAGAAAACTTTTTGAAGATACTGTTACTAAGTTTTCTGATAGGCTCGGTAAACTTGATCCCGCTTCAATTACTGATGATTCAGTTTATACAACAGTTCAACCTGAAGATATACCGTTTACAGTGAAGAAAGAGCTTTCTGTTGATGAGGTTATGGTTGACTTGAATAAACTAACCGGAATGAAAACAATTAAAGATGAAGTTAAAAATCTTGTCGATTATCTTAACTTCGAAAAGAAGCGTGCTGAAGCAGGTGGAAAGGAGACTCAACTTAGTCTTCATTTTGTTTTTACCGGAAATCCCGGAACGGGAAAAACAACCGTTGCCCGTTTAATGGGAAAAATATTTTCCTCCCTCGGATTATTGCCGCGCGGTCATTTAATTGAAGCAGACCGCTCTAAACTTGTTGCAGGTTACAGCGGACAAACCGCCATCAAAACAAATCAACTTATCGACTCTGCAATGGGCGGCTTATTATTTATCGATGAGGCATATACACTAAGCAGCGGCGATTCAAGTTTCGGTAAAGAAGCTATTGATACTTTACTAAAAAGAATGGAAGATGATAGAGGAAAGTTTGTTGTTATTGTTGCCGGGTATACACAACAAATGAAAGATTTTCTTGAGACAAATCCAGGGTTACAATCGAGATTTACAAAGACAATCCATTTCGACGATTACAACGGTAAAGAAATGGCGCAGATTTACGAAAAACTTGTAACCGAAAAAGATATGTCACTCGAAGGTGAAGCCGCCTCCAATCTTGTTGAGTATTTTGAAGAACTATATGATAAACGTGATAAGAATTTCGGTAATGCGCGGGAAGTTAGAAATATTTTTGAATCATCACTTCAAAAACAGAGTGCCCGCTTAAGCAAGTTAAATGTAGATGAATTGAATGATAAAGACCTGAATACGATTACTAAGGATGATCTCGGAATCAATATTAAAAAGAAAAAATCCATTCCCGAAATACTTTCAGAGCTTGATGAATTTATCGGAATGGATAATGTTAAGGCTGCAGTTCGCGAAATTGCCCAGCAAATTCAAGTTCAGCAAGAACGATTTAAACGCGGGCTTGGTGATAAGGAAAGTTTGGGTATTCATTTTATTCTTACAGGAAATCCGGGAACGGGTAAAACAACTATTTCACGAAAACTTGGTGAGATATTTAAAGCAGTCGATTTTCTTTCAAAAGGACACGTTATCGAAACCGATAGAAGTAGCTTAGTCGGACAATATATCGGACAAACTCCAAAACTTGTAAACGAGCAAATTGAAAAAGCAATGGGAGGAATTCTCTTTGTTGATGAAGCTTACACACTTGCTGCATCATCAAGCGGAAGCACCGATGCTTTTGGCAAAGAAGCAATCGAAACTTTGATGAAACGAATGGAAGATGACCGCGGTAAATATGTTGTTATCGCTGCAGGTTATCAACAAGAAATGGATCGCTTCTTAAATACAAATCCAGGAATGAAAAGTCGCTTCAATAAATATCTTCACATCGAAGATTATAAACCTGATGAATTGGTTCGCATCTATAAACAATTTTTAAGTAAACGTAAATTTATTCTTCATCCTGATGCAGATGATATTTTGGCAAAGGCAATCAAAGTTATTTACGATGGGCGTGATAAAAACTTTGCGAATGCCCGCGAGATGAGAAAACTCTTTGAAGATACAATCAACCGTTTTTCTGACAGAATCGGAAAACTTAAGCCAGAAGAGATCACCGACAACAATGTTTTTGTAACAATTCTTCCGCAAGACATTCCTTTCGATAAAAAGCAAGAGATTAACATTGATGATGTAATATCAGAACTTGATAAACTTACGGGAATGAAAAGCATTAAAGAAGAAGTTAGAAGTCTTGTTGATTTCCTTAACGTTGAAAAACTAAGAAGTGAATCCGGTGGAGGGGAAACTCAACTTAGTCTTCACTTCATATTTACCGGTAACCCGGGAACGGGAAAAACTACAGTCGCCAGATTAATGGGAAAAATATTTAAAGGATTAGACTTGCTTCCACGCGGTCACGTTGTTGAAGCCGACCGCTCTAAACTTGTTGCTCAGTACATTGGACAAACCTCTATAAAAACAAACGACCTTATCGATCAAGCGATGGGGGGAATTTTATTTATAGATGAAGCATACACGTTAAGCTCCGGTGGCGCAAGCGATTTTGGTAAAGAGGCAATTGATACACTATTAAAACGGCTTGAAGATGATAGAGGCAAATTTATTTGTGTTATTGCAGGATATACAGATCAAATGCATGATTTTATTCAGACAAATCCTGGGTTAACATCCCGCTTCGCAAAGAAAATTCACTTTGTTGATTACAACGGTGAAGAGATGACAGAAATTTTTGTAAAGATGATTAATAACAAATCGATGAAAATAAATCCGGAAACCGAAGAATGGATTCGAAACTACTTCGATCAACTATATGAAAATAGAGATAAAAATTTTGGTAATGCAAGAACTGTTAGAAATATATTTGAAGCGGCTTTACAAAAACAGAGTTCGCGGGTTACGGTTTTAGTTAAATCCGGAATCACTGATCCGGTGATAATCAATACACTTATTAAGGAGGATATCGAATCATGATTTGCGCTAAATGTAAAGCCGATGTTGAATTTGATTCTTTCTTTTGCGATCAATGTGGTATTGAAATTTTAATTTGCCCAACATGTCGAAACCCGAAGACCGGAAAAGTCTGTACGACAGATGGAACAAAGCTTGTTACAGCCAAAGATTTTGCTGCAATGAAAAATGCACAAAGTAACATAACATCTAAAACAGAAGTTGTTCCCGATAAACCAATAATTAATGCTCCAACACAACCCGCTCCTCAGGTTGGACAAACTCAAACACCGCAAGCCACAAGTGGTGTATCCGAATTAAAATTCGTTAACAACTCATTGAATCTTATTCTAAAGTTAAACCATGACGATATTATCGGGAGAAAGCAGGGACCGCTTGCTCCATTGCTCTCCTCATATAATCAATTAAGCGGTAAACATGCACAAATTAAATTTTTACAGGGTGCCGGCTGGCACATACTTGATCTTGACTCTTCAAACGGGACAACATATAACGGTAAAAAACTTCAACCTATGATTTTGCATCAACTTGTAAATAATACGAAAATTATTCTTGCAAACATCGAATTTTTAGTTCAGATTAGTTCTGAAGAAGTTGACCTAGATAAAACCGTGAGAATTTGATGAAGATTCTGACCATGAATATTGATGCCGTTTGTGATGTTGGAGCTGTAAGAACTAACAACGAAGATATTATTTCTATTGATGGAATGATTTTTCGCAACAACAGTTTTCAACTTACACTTGAACCAACCGAAACTAACAACCGATTTCTTATTGCTGTGAGCGATGGAATGGGGGGACATAATGCGGGTGAAGTTGCAAGTGAAATTGTATTAAATGAACTTCATCTGTTTAAACAAGAGCTTCCTGAAAACATTTCTTTTGATGCAGATAACTTAAAGGTGATTTTTCAGAATAAAGTTAAAGAAATCCACAAAAAACTTAACGAAGAAGGGAAAAAAGATTCCTCTAAACATGGAATGGGAGCAACTTTAATAGCTTTACTAATTCTGAATAATAGAATTTATTATTTTAGCGCAGGTGACAGCAGACTTTATCGTTTCAGAAGAGGAATATTAAAAAAAATCTCCAAAGATCATTCACTCGCCGAACTTATTGGAGATGCAAGAAGTAAATCACACTTAATTCTTAACTCGATTGGCGGCGGAGAATCTGTCTTCATAGACTTCATTGAAATTACTGATCAATTATTAAATGAAGATTCGCTCCTTTTATGCAGCGACGGTTTAACCGATATGCTTACTGATGATGAAATTGAAAACGATCTTGAAAACAATTACTCTGCAACAACTCTTTGCAATAAAGCGAAGTCTGCCGGCGGAAGGGATAACATAAGTATTGTGTTGGTTAAATTAAATCTTGAAGCTGAAATAGAAGATTAACCAATCATTGAAAATAATTCCTCCATCTCTCGATCTCCCCGAATTAAAGCAAAGGGGAGTCTACATTTTATCCTTATTCTTATCCGAAAAAAAAGAAATAGAAATTGGTAGAATCGGCATTCATCAATTTAGCCCTGGATTTTATTATTACATAGGAAGCGCATGGAATAAGGGGGGAATCGCATCTCGGTTATCTCATCACATAAATATTTCAACAAAACCTCATTGGCACATTGATTATCTTAGAAAACATTCTTCCTTGAACAAAATATATTTTGTTGCCGGTTTAAGAGAGCTCGAACATTCTTTTGCAGATTCCTTGAGTAAGATTTTAACTACACCGATTAAATATTTCGGCTCATCTGATTGCAAATGCCTAAGTCATCTTTTTTATTCGAAGAAGGAGGTTATGATTAATAAACTGATTGATAATTTGTCGCACATTACAATTAAAAACAGATAGGGTCTTGTCGGGGAAGGATTCTTAATTTAAGGTTTGTACAACTGCTTCTTCTAATTTAACTCCGAAAAGTTCTGAGATTTCTCTTGAAAACTTTATTAAAAACTTTAGCATTCTTTCGGGAGTATCAAATCTATTTTCCATTACAAGTTTAAGTGATTCTTTTTGTTGATTCAACTTAATGGTCTCTTTGTAATTATCAGTAATGTAACGCATCATTTCCATAAACTTATATTTGTAATAATCTTCCTTAGCTCCTTGCGGTAATATCAACATAATATTTTTTCGTTGAATGATAAGCCGCTCAAACAATGCACGCGATGCATACAAACGAAGTGTTGCCGAAAGGAGTAATCTCTCAACCGTTACAGGCAAAGCACCGAAACGATCTTTCAATTCTTCACGAATATCTTCAAGTTGTGTTAAGGTTGATATTGAATATAGAGTGGTGTAAAAACTAAGTCTATCCATTTGATCCGGAATGTAAGTCTTTGGAATTCCGATTTCAAAATAAGTATCTATCTGTGGATCTGTTCTTTCTTCTTGCTTCGGAAGTTTATTGAAGACTTCCTTAAACTCTTCATACTTCAATTCTTCTACAGCTTCATTTATTAGTTTCAGATATAGGTCAAAACCGACTTCATTAATAAATCCGCTTTGTGCTGTTCCGAGAAGATTTCCGGCACCTCTAATTTCAAGGTCGCGCATGGCAAGATTAAAACCCGAACCAAGTTCAGTAAATTCTTCTATCGCCTGTAATCTTCTTACGGTATTTTTTTGAAGTGAATTCATTGAGGGGACAATGAAATATGCATACGCTTGTTTATCAGATCTTCCAACTCTTCCGCGAAGTTGATGTAGTTCTGCAAGTCCGAATCTATCAGCACGATTAATAATTATTGTGTTCACATTCGGAATATCAATTCCCGATTCAATTATTTTTGTTGAGATAAGAATATCAAATTGTCTGTTCATAAATCCGTGAAAAACATCTTCAAGTTGAGCGGGTTTCATTTGTCCGTGTGCTATTGCTAACCGAACTTGCGGAAGATATTTCTGAATATATGCTGCAAATTTGTCAATGGATTGAATCCTATCATGAATTATATAAACTTGTCCACTTCTATTTAGTTCTGTTAAAATCCAATCTCTCATTTTTAGAACATCAAACACTTCAACTTTTGTATGAATAGGTTGACGGTTAGGCGGCGGTGTTGCAATAATTGATAAATCACGTGCGCCAAGCAGTGATAAATTCAATGTTCTCGGAATCGGAGTTGCTGAAAGAGTTAGTGTATCAACATTTAACTTAAATGAACGAAGTTTCTCTTTTGCCATAACCCCAAAGCGATGTTCTTCATCGATAATCAGCAAACCCAATTCTTTAAACTTTACATCATTTGAAATAATTCGATGAGTTCCGATAACAATATCAACTTTTCCTTCCGAAAGATCTTTTACAACTTCTTTTTGTGCTGATTTAGTTTGGAAGCGTGAAAGGGCTGCTATCTTAACCGGAAATTGTGAGAGTCTATCTTTAAATGTGTTAAAATGCTGTTCGGCTAAAATTGTTGTTGGAACCAAAAGCGCCACTTGCTTACCGTCTTGAACCGCTTTGAATGAGGCTCGGACAGCAATTTCGGTTTTGCCAAATCCAACGTCACCGCAGACAAGTCTATCCATTGGATTGAGAGCTTCCATATCAACTTTAACTTCTTCGGTAACTTTTGATTGATCGGGTGTATCTTCATAAATAAAAGATGCTTCGAGTTCTTTTTGCCAGACTGTGTCGGGTGAAAAGGCATAACCTTCAGCCCCTTTTCGTTTCGCATAAAGAAGAATTAATTCTCGTGCTGCCTCTTTAATCCGCCTCTTCGTCCGCTTCTTGGTATTTACCCATTCGGTTGAACCAAGTGTAGCAAGATTCGGTTTAACCCCTTCTTTAGCTGAATATTTTTTTACAAGATGAAGATAGTTAAGATTTACATAAACAATTCCACCATCATTATAAAGGAGCTTCATCGACTCTTGATTAGTTTCGCCGATTTTTATTGTTTCAAGTCCGGCATATTTGGCAATTCCATAATCTTCGTGAACAACATAATCGCCAATATTTATCGATGCAATCTCTTTATTGCTTGATCGCTTTTTCTTTTTAAACGGAAGTTTTGTCCTGTAGGGTTTGTTAAATATTTGATAATCTGTTAATGTTAAAAGTTTCTCTTCTTTTAAATAGAAACCTTCTTTAAGCGGAAGTGAAACAACCTTCACAATCCCACGCTCAAGTAATTCAGAAAGTTCTTTTTTATAATCGGATAAAAGATCAATTAATCGTTTCGATTGAAATTCATTATCGGTAGTAATGTAGATTTTATTGTCCGATGAAGCGTATTGAGTTATTACATTAAAAAGACGTTCATAATTTGAATGAATAGATGGCGGCTCTGTTATTCCAAGCTTAAGAATGGATTCGTCATTAAAAAAATTTTCTTCAATTAACCATCTGCCGTTTGATGAATTAATAATCTTATCAATAGTTTCAAGGTTTTTATTTTCTGTTTTTACTTCATCTAAAATTTCAGAAATTGGAACTTCCGGGAATTCATCATCATATATATTTTCTGCTGCCGAAACTAAAACTTCTTCATGATTATCTTCAAAGGGTTTTATCTCATTCCATTCAACTCCGCTTAACTCAACACGAACCGTTATAAATAAAGGGTCAACTAAATAATCAAAGATTAGTGAATCCCCGAGATTCTCGTTTTTTCCCTCCATTGCATTCATAGAAGCCGCTATTGAAGCGGTTGAAATGGAGCCCGTTGATCTTTGGCTTTCAGGATCAAAGTATCTAATTGATTCGATAAAATCACCATCGTACTCAACACGCACTGGCATCTTTTCACTATAAGACCAAAAATCAATTATTGAACCGCGTTGTGAATAATCCCCGGGTGACTCAACAAATTTTTCTTTCTGATAATGTATTAAGTTTAAATATTCTACCAAATCATTATAACCAAGTGATGTTCCCGATTGCAAAGTTGTTGTGTTTTCATGTAAGACTTCTTTTGCGGGAAGTTTTGTTTCTAAGATTTGATAGGTCGATATAAGAATAAATTTTTCTTTTGAGCTAAGCCCCGTTAAACGCTCTTGCAAAAGCTGAGGCGAAAGTTCATCAATCACAATAAGATATTCTTCTAAACCTAATAGTCTTAGTTCAACTTCATATTCATTAACCTGTTGTTGATTTTGCGCAAGGAGTATAATCTGATTTTCTTTTTCGATAAGATCTAAAAGAAACAGTGTCTTAGCACTTCCAAAGAGTTTGGAAATTTTAATTATCTTTTCGGTTTGCGAGAATAATTTTTTATATATCTTATCAAATAACTTTAAGTTTTTGTAATGATTTAAGATTATCTGATTTCTTGATGGAGTCATTAGTTAAAGTAGAATTATAATACTAACAAGATTATTATTTGACGGAACTAGTGAAATATTTTCTTTTTCACTTGAACCATTTTTTCCGACATGTTTTCCTATAAAATAACCGATAAGTCCGCCTCCAATAACATCAGAAAACCAATGAGCGTTGTTATAAATTCGTGCAGCTCCAACCAAAACAGCAGCAGAATATAAACCGATTTTTAGAGGGATTGATTCAGTCTGTTCAGCAAGTGCGGTTGAAATTGCGAAACTCAAGGTTGTATGTCCGGATGGAAAAGCTGTCTCAGGTGCCGTAAAATTAATTGGATGAAAATCAGACTTCCCTTTATCTACATATGGTCTACTTCTTCCAAATGCTGATTTTATTATTGAGGTTACTAAACCTGAATAAATTGCTGCTTCAGCAGCAGTACGGGCAGTTTTACGAAAACTTTCATCTCGACTTAACAACCCAAAACCATAAGCCGCACCTACAGCTACCAATGTCCATTTTGATCCGTAATAATCATCAATTAAGAAAAGATTATCTCCGAATTTTGATTTGTTCGATTGCGAATAATTTTTCACTTGTTCATCAGCAAGGTATGCTGAACTAATTAAAAGTAATGAGGTCGCAAGGGTAATGTTGGTTTCAGAATCAAAACGAGTGAATGAATTCCATAGACCTTTACCGGAATTCCCGAAATGATTTATGTCTGATTTTATATCATTTACAATTTGGGGGAAAAGGTGAATCTGAAAAAACAGAAAGACAAAAATTAAATTACTGGATTTTTTTAACATTCGTGGTTTTATAAAAAGTATCTTATACAGCTAAGGAGTTAGTTGTCGCTAAGTTTCACTAATAACTTTTAACGTTTTGTAAATATTTTTTAATTATTTTTTTCTATAGCTTTCCGCACAAAACCGTCGGCAAGTTTTAATCGCTTTTTGGCTTCATCTGCGCTTACTTGAGCTTTAATCATTACTAATGCAGTCTTAACATGTCCTTTAGCTTCTGAAAGATAATCACCTGCTTCTTCATATGAAAGCCCAGTTATAGTCATTACAATGCGTTTCGATCTTTCGACCAATTTTTTATTAGTCATTTGAAGATCAATCATCATATTTTCATAAACTTTACCAAGTCGAATCATTGAAGTTGTTGTTAACATATTTAATACAAGCTTTTGTGCCGTTCCGCTCTTCATTCTTGTTGAACCCATTATTACTTCGGGACCAACATAGGGACACATTGCCACATCTACTTCTTTGATGTTAAAATTTTCCCGCGGATTACATGTTACATACAAAGTTTTTGCACCAATTTGTTTAGCTTTTTTAACTGCGCCAACAACATAAGGAGTTCTTCTACTTGCAGCAATTCCGCACACAACATCTTTGTCAGTGACATTTGCAGCTAATACATCCTTAGCTCCGTTTTCTTCATGATCTTCAGCCCCCTCTTGAGCACGAAACATTGCTTCTTTTCCACCGGCAATGAATCCGTCAATCATGCCGAATGGTGTTCCGAATGTGGGCGGACACTCGGAAGCATCAACTACACCAAGTCTTCCGCTTGTTCCGGCACCAAAGTATAATAATCTTCCTCCATTTTTTAACGCATGGACTATCAGCTCTACAGCTTCAGCAATATAGGGAATTTCTTTTTCAACAGCGTGCGCAACTTTTTTATCTTCATTATTAATGATTGTTAAAATTTCCGTTGTTGAACGGGCATCAATATCCATTGAATTAGGATTACGTTGCTCTGTAGTCAATTCGGTTATTTCTTTAAATAATTCTTTATTCTGACCAGCAGTAGTTATCATTTAATTAACTCCAGCAGAACAAGTTTTTTCCCTTTAACATTTCTTAAATTTGATGGTTTATAATGAAGTTCATATACTGTAGATTTTTTAATATTCGATTTATATTTTAACTCCACTTTTTCAAATTCTTCTGTTAAATCTCCCCCTTTAATTGCCATTAAATAAGCCTTATCTTTCATTAGAGGAAGAATATATCGAAGCAGAATTATAAGAGGTTCGGTTCCTCTGGTTACAAAAAGATCAAAACTGTTTTTATGTTTTTCAATAAACTCAGGATCTTCAACGCGCATATTTTCAACAGCAACATTGCTAAGCATTAGTTTATCAACAAATTCTTTAACCGCTTCGATTTTTTTTCCAATTGAATCGACTAAAACAGCATTTAGATCGGGTCGCATAACTGCAATCGGAATTCCGGGAAATCCGCCACCTGTTCCGATATCTAAAAAGCGGGTACATCTTTCAGGAATATATTTGGTAATGTACGCTGATATGAATACATGATTTTCAATTATGAAATCAGTATCTTTTCTTGAAATTAAATTTAATTCTTCGTTTTTACTAGCAACTAAATCAGCAAAGTGAGCTAAACGTTCCATATGAGTAATTTCGGGATTATAACCGTTTTCCCAATAGAAGTTTGTGATTTCTCTCAAATATTTTGCTTTGTTATCTGGCAATTCGTTCACCCAATTAATAATGAAAAAAATTACTTCTTCAAATATACCAATAAAATAGAAATATCTGAAGGTGTTACTCCTGATATTCTTGAAGCCTGTCCAATTGAGCGGGGTTTTACATGTTGAAGCTTTTCTTTCCCCTCCGTTGAGAGAGCTTTTAAGTTTAAATAATTTAAACTTAAAGGAATGTTTATGTCATCATATTTTTCCATTCTCCCAACAGCTTCATACTGGCGTTTAATATAACCTTCATACTTTAATTCGATTTCTATTTGTTCTTTAATTACTTCATCAGAAATAATCTCCTTAATCTCTTGATTTCCATTGAATTCAATAAAACTTAATAAATTGTCAAGATTAACCTCGGGGCGTTTAACTAATTTTGAAATCGTTTCAGATGATTCTAACCCGGCACTCCCCTTTGCTTCAAGAACCGGATTTATTTTTTGCGGGGAAATTTTTGTTGAATTGCAAAAATCGATTCCGGCTGAAACAAATTTTTCTTTCCGAACAATTTCATTAAACCAATCTGTTGAAACTAACCCAAACTCATATCCATATTTTGCTAATCGTCTATCTGCATTATCTTGACGCAAAAGTAATCTATGTTCAGCGCGCGAGGTAAACATACGGTATGGTTCATCCGTTGATTTATTTACAAGGTCGTCGATTAGGACGGCAATATAGGCTTCACTTCTTTTGAGTACAAATTCAGGTTTTCCCTCTATTTTTAATGCAGCATTAATTCCTGCAATAAGCCCTTGAGCCGCAGCTTCTTCATAACCGCTGGTTCCATTGATTTGCCCTGCAAAATATAACCCGGTTATCAGTTTTGTTTCTAAAGTTAAATCAACTTGATGAGGAGGGAAAAAATCATATTCAACTGCATATCCGGGGCGAATCATTTCTGCTTCTTCCAATCCCTTGATGCTATGTATCGCCTTTAGCTGAACTTCTGCAGGTAAAGAGGTGGAAAAGCCATTTAAATAAATTAAATCGGAATTAAACCCTTCAGGTTCAAGGAATAATTGATGCTGAAGTTTCTCTGAAAAACGAACTATTTTATCTTCGATTGAAGGACAATACCTGGGACCCACCCCTTTAATCAAACCTGTATACATGGGTGATTCACTGAATCCGGTTTCCAAAATTTTGTGTACATTCAAATCAGTATAGGTAATTGAACAACTGACTTGAGGTTGAAACGGAAATAATTTCTTTTCGGTTCGATATGAAAATGGTTGTGGGATTTCATCACCGGGCTGTTCAAGTAAAATATTCCAGTTTATTGAATTTTTATGTAGGCGTGGCGGAGTTCCCGTCTTTAATCTTGCTGATTCAAACCCTTTTTGCAGAAGTGATTCTGTTATTCCGGTTGCAGGTTTTTCTCCAAATCGCCCTCCGGATGTGGCATTTAATCCCGTGTGCATTAATCCGTTTAAAAAAGTACCCGAACAAAGGATTACAGCTTTCCCGGAAATAAATTCCCCTTTTTCGTTTTTTACACCCGTTACTTTTCCGTCTACTGATTCAATCGAAACGATAGACTCGGCGATTATCGTGAGATTTTCATGTGATTCTACAACCGCGAGGGCTACTTCAGAATAAATCTCTCTATCATTTTGACTTCGTGGAGACCAAACTGCAGGACCTTTGGAGCGGTTCAACATTCGAAACTGAATTCCACTTTTATCTGCAATTTCCCCCATTACCCCACCGAGTGCATCAATTTCCCGAACAAGGTGTCCCTTTGCTGTCCCACCGATTGCAGGATTACAAGAAAGTCTTCCCATTGCGAATTTATCCATCGAAACCAACGCAACTTTGCATCCCATCTTTGATGCTGCGCAAGCCGCTTCTATTCCGGCATGCCCGCCACCGATCACTATTACATCAAATTCTTTCATAAACCTCATTTTCACGTGAAACACTTTCGTAAACAAACTCAATTAATGGTTCGTCTAAAATTGCGTTACTATACTTTTTATCACTATATCCAAAATACTTAAAGCCACACTTATTGAGCACTTTAATAGAGCTTACATTCGATTCAAAGACAAGAGCTTTAAGTTTATTCAACTTTAATTCTTTTAAAGAGTAGTCTATAACCGCCCCAATTGCCTCTGAAGCAAAACCGTTTCCCCAATATTTTTTTCCAATCCAATAACCGATTTCAGCAGACTTACTTATTAGATTAATATCTTTAAGACCAATCGCTCCCACAAAATCACCCATATTAGTCTCAACAATCGCAAAATGATGAGTTTTCACTTCTTCGTTTTCTCTTTGAGCAAAATCTATAAACGAATAAGCGTGTTCAATTTTGTAAGGTTGAGGTAGTTCGGCAAGGTATTTTACCAAATCGTACTCTTGCATAAAGTCGTAAATTTTGGGAGCATCTTCCCAAACCAGATTTCGTAAATAAATTTTTTCGTTTTTTGTAATTTTTTGTTTCACGTGAAACTTTTTTCCGTAAAAATTATTTGCCGATGCAAAATTTCGTAAAAATATTATTTAAAATGTCGTCTGAGGTAACTTCACCTATTATTTCACTTAATGTGGCTTCTGCACTTCGAAGATCGACGGCTATAAACTCACCGCTAAGTCCATTTTTAGCAGTTTCAAGCGATGATTGCAAAAAGAGTTTAGCTTTATTTAAAATGTCATAATGGCGTATAGATGTGACAATTGCTGATTTTTCAGTATAATGAGTTTGACCAAGAGCTTTTTCTTTTAATTTAGAAAACAACTGGTCTATTCCCTCTCCGGTTTTTGCCGAAATGAAAGCGTCGGCATCAATGCCAAGAGGATGCTTTAAGTCAACTTTATTGATAACTGTCAATATTTGCTCTTGTTTAATAAGTGTCCGTAATTCAGAATATAGCTCTTCTGAAATTTCATGATTAACATCGTTCAGAAAAATTACCAAGTCTGCACTTTTCACTGCATCACGGCTTCTGGAGACTCCTTCAATTTCTATTGCATCTTCCGAAAAACGGATTCCGGCGGTATCAAAAATTCGGAAAAGAATTCCATCTATAAACATTTCTTCCCGAATTATATCTCTGGTTGTCCCCGGAATTGAACTGACAATTGCTCTAGCTTCTTTCAAAAAATAATTTAACAATGACGATTTGCCAACATTCGGTACGCCGACCAAGGCTACATTAACTCCATCGCGAATCACGCGACCAAAATTATATGTGGAGAGCAATTCGCTAATTTCATTAATAATTCCCTCAACCAGTTTTATCAATTGATCAAGTTGAACAAATTCAATATCCTCTTCGGCAAAATCAAGCTCAAGTTCAACAAGCGAAGATGCGTTTACCAATTTCGTTCGGAGTTCATTAACTTTTTGGGAAAGAATTCCGTCAAGTTGATTGCGAGCTCCCTTCAATGATACGTCCGAGCGTGCATTTATTAACTCGGCGACCGCTTCAGCTTGTGCAAGATCTATCTTGCCATTAAGAAATGCGCGCTTGGTAAATTCTCCAGGTTCAGCTAAACGAATATTATGTTTTAATAATTCGGCAATGATTTTTTGTGTTATGAGAGGATTTCCGTGTGTGCTGATTTCTATACTTTCTTCGCCGGTATATGAATTCGGTTTTTTGAAAACAGAGACTAAAACATCATCAATAACTTCATTTTCAGATGTAACTATTTTACCATAATGAATTGTGTGTGATGATGCCGAAGTCAAATCAGTTTTACCATAAAACATATTTGAGGCAGCATTAACAGCCTCTTCGCCGCTTATGCGAATAACGGAAATGGCACCTACTCCTGCCGGAGTGGCAATGGCAACAATTGTATCTTCTTGAAAATTCATAAGTTGTAAAAATACATAAGGCTGGAGGGAATAACAATTCAGAAATTGGGGATAATGAAATTAGTGGCTGAGTAGCATCACCTACTAATCGCAGACTCAGTATAAATTATTTTTGTAGAGAAGGACTTAAAAACCATTTTCTGCCTTTAATGTTTTGCACCTTAAAAAATTGCTCTTACAATTGAACACATATTCAATTACTCAACAAGAATTACAAGCTAAAATTTCCGTTAAGCGAGAAAATCTGTTTGAGCCCGATGGCAGTCGGGTGAGTTATTTTCTCGTAGGAAATTTTTGCGGTCTAGTTTAATCATCTACCACACAAAGCAATTTTTTTCAGTGCATGTTTCTTTTCGTTCTTTTCTTTCGCAAAGAAAAGAACAGGATATGGAAAGTATGGATTTGTAGATGAGTATAGCTAAACCAAAACAAAAGAGCTGTCGAGGAGTGGTCTTCGACAGCCACGAAATTAATCATATAAATTTTGCTTATAAAAGAACTGATTGAATTTTGGAGAGAAAAACCCGAACTGTTATCCGGTTCGGGTTTTCTAAAATTAGGCTTTTTTCATTTCAACAACATCATTTTTTTAGAAGCTGTGAAATTTTCTGATTCGAGTCGATAGATATAAATTCCCGAAGCAAGTTTAATCTCGTCTTTTCCAGTTCCGTTCCAGGTATATTTATAATAACCGGGCTTCTGAAAATCATTTATCAAAACCGCAACTTCTCTTCCTAAAACATCATAAATCTTTAATGCAACATGTTGTTCATAAGGAATCTGATATTGTATAACTGTAGATGGATTAAATGGATTTGGATAATTTTGTTCGAGTGAAAATTGTTCGGGAATAAAATTATTGTTTTGTTGTAGACCGACAATAACATCCGTTCCTCCGGAAAATGCCATAACTTTTCCGTCTCGTGTACCGACAAAAAACTCAAGCGTTCCGTTTTTATCAAGGTCATCCATCGCCCAAATTATTTCTGGTACATAACTATTTCCAGTTCCGATTGAAATATTAAATATCTGTTGTCCTGATTTTGATTCAAACACATGAACTTGATTATTCAAAGAAGCTGAACCTATTTCGGGATGACCATCTGCATTAAGATCTCCAAGAATGCCTACTCCCAACACATTACCACCGGTTCCGGATGTCCATATTGCAGCTCCCGTTGAACCCTCCAAAACATAAACCGTCTGAGTTAATGCACTAATTAAAATATCATCTGAACCGGAATTATTTAAATCGGGGATTGTATAAATATCTTCAATAAAAACATTTCCAAGATAATTATTCCATATAAATTTTCCCGAATCGGCTGTTACTGCATAAACATATCCGCCAACATCCCCCGCAATAATATCTTTATTACCATTTCCGTTGATGTCTTTAATTTCGGTTAAGCCCCAAACCGATCGCTGAGTAGGATATGCCCAAATTATGTTTCCTTGTCTATCATATCCGGTAATTTCACCTGCTGTGCCTCCGGAAGTTTTCGAACCTACCGCACCACCGAAATCAGTTGATGTAATTGCATCTTTCAATTTCTTTTGTGGACTCTGATCTAATCGCCAAATCTGTTCTCCGGTTGAGCCATTAAGGAGATAAACCGAAAATCTTCCTTCACCATTAAATTCATTTCCGCTTGCAGAGACAAGAACATCAGGAACCCCATCACCCGTAAAATCTCTTTGAACATCGAGACCATTTATATCGCCATTGCCATAATTAATTGAATCGCCGAATTCCCAAATTTTCTTTCCTGAAACTCCGTCTAATCCATAAACAAATTCATTCCCGCCGCCGGTACCGAGTATAACATCGTTATATCCATCACCATTAATATCCGCTACAATCTGAAGCCCCTGCTGCCTCATGACCGAGCCGGTATTGTTATTATTCGGTGATGTTGAGAATATCCAGAGAACATCATCACTAACCGAACTGTTTCCGTTGTAGGCTATTGTAAGATAATTTTCTGCCGATACTATAAGATCATCTACTCCGTCTCCCGATATATCATTTATTTTTTTTACGAATTTTGCCGATTTATCTATATTGGAGGTTGATGGATTATCAGGAATTACTCCTTCCCAAACTTTATTGCCGAGAGTAGAATCAAACGGACCTCCAACTCCAATTAAAGCCAACGAAATTATTTCACCATTTACCGCATTAGAATAAATCCTTAAACTATCGCTAAAGCGCGTAAACTTATCAGGCTTAAACCAAATGCGTAAAGCTGATTTCTTTACCGAATCAATTACGGTATTGAAGCCGATCGTCTCGATAACAAACTGATCTGTAGATAATGCAACCGAATCAATAACCAGTTGCCCCGATCCTTTATTTTCAACAGTTAATAATTTATAAGATGTGCTATTAACTCTTTTATTTCCATAGTCGAACTCCTCCGAGGAAAGAGATAAATAAGGAAGAGTACTTATTCCATTTCCTTTCAAGTTTGTTTTACTGTAAATGAAATTAGGGTCGTTATGAAAAAATAAAATTGAATCTGCATAAGAAATAAGTTGAGTAGGGGTAAATGAAATCTTTAAAGCTGCAGTGCTGTCGGGTTTTATTTGCACAGGTAATGTTTGTTCAAAACTAAATGCTGAATTACTTATAAAAACCGAATCTATCTCAAGCTGTGCAGTACCGTAATTGTTGATGTAGATATAAGTATATCGTGTAGAATCAACTTGAACATTATTAAAATCAACATTTTTTGTTAGAACATTAATTCCAGCGGTGCCACTTCCACTGAGGTCATATTTAAATAACATTCTTCCTGAAGATGCCCCTAAGGGTTCTGCCATTAACCAGAAAGTTTTACCATCCCAGGCAATCCCTCGTGGATTTTGTCTTAATCCCGGTTGCTCCGGAACATTAAAAGAGAACAATGTGTCTTTACTGTTTAGACTTACCGCATAAAGTTTATCAACACCTTGAAAGCCGTCATTTACATAAATAAGAGTGTCTCCCTTAATTGTAACACCGGTTGGTTGCAATCCAAGTGATGGTATTGAATCTATAATAGTTTTCGCTGTAACATCTATTTTATAAATTCCTGCTTTTGCATCGGGGGAATAGAGAGAAACCCACAATCCGGTTCCATCCCACGCTGCACCTCCCAAGTACCAAGAAGTTGTTCCCCCGGCAGATGCTATCGGGATAGAATCTAATATAACCCCTTCTCTTGATATTTTGAAAAGATCACAACGTGCTGTTTTTCTTTCAACATACCAAAAATTCGTTCCGTCATATGCCAAACCTTGTGATTCACGTAAAGTTGGATAATTAACTACAACAACTGAATCGACCAAGGCTCCGGTTGAATCAACTGCAAAAAATTTTCCTCGCCCCGTTGTTGAGGAAGCTGATGATATCCAATAATTTCCACTTGCATAAACCAAGCCATATCCCGAACTCCAAAAAGTTCCGGTGGGAAGATTTACCGAGCCAACTATTGTTTGAGATTGGATATTAACGCTGAACGAGAAAAGAAGAAGAAAAAATAAGACCAACTTTTTCATTTTATACTCCGGCTTTATTTATTCAATTTAAAAAAGGCAGGAAGCGAACTTCCTGCCTTCAAGATTAGAGTTGGTACAGGAAGTCATCTCTTCCAAAAACACAATATATTCAAGATTAAATTAATAATACAAAATAATTACGTTCGGACAATTTTATTTCAGCATCAACATCTTTTTAGTTGAATTATAAATTTTGCCTGAACCTTCAACTGAAACAGCATTTATTCGATAAAAATAAACACCCGATTTAAGTGATTTCCCTGCATTGAAATCAATATTATAAACACCGGCTTCCTGCAATTGATTTACAATTGTCACAACTTCTTCACCGATTGCATTGAACAAACTCAACACAACATTACTCTTTTCTGGTAATTGATATTTTATTACTGTAGAAGGATTAAATGGGTTTGGATAATTCTGACTAAGCTCATACTGAGTCGGTTTGGTAATATCAACATCTACAACCTGTGAAATGGAGATTTTTCCGTCAAAATCTATTTGTCGTAATCTGTAAGAATATTCTCCCGGTTTCAGATTTTTATCTCTGAAGTTATAATTATTTGTTACAATAGAAGTCCCTTTTCCATCAACAAAAGAAATTATTTGCCAGTCGCTTTGATCTCTATTTTTTCTTTCGATTTGGAAACCTCTATTATTACTTTCGGAGGCGGTACTCCATCCAAGAACAACTTCATCAAATTTTTGGTCGGCTGTAAAAGTAGTTAATTCAACCGGAACCGGATTTGAAACAAGCATCTTTACCGGAATTGTAACTGTTTGATGAGATGGATCGTTTGTAGAAACAACCACATCCATACTGTACAAACCAACTGGTAAATCTTCGGAATTAAATGACAAATTTATTGCCGTTTGGTTGCCTGAATACAACAACCCGGAATGATTATTAATAGCAAGCCAATCGGGCTCTGCCGCAAACTTAAGTGCTAAATTATTTTTCACATACGTTGCGTTGTAGGCGGTTTGTAAACCTATTGTTCCCGCTCCATTCTCTATTCCGATTGTCGCTGAGTTGTTCGTCCCGGTTATATTATTATAATAGACCAAAATCTTTCCACTTGAGTAAAGGACAACTTGAAAAGTGTAACTAGCTGTTCCGGAGTATCTTTGATAGTTTGTCCACTGAATTATAAAAGAGTTTCCTTCCTGCTTATAATGGACAGTTCCCGGAGACTTAGCATCAAGATCATCCCAAAAAGGAGCAATTATTTCATTAGGAACTGCAGCGCTTGGAATAGCAGCATTTGTAAATGTATTAGTATTTAAAGTAGAAAACATTAAAAATCCGTTTGAGGAAATGTAAATCTGAGATTTACTCTGTCCATAAAACTTAAAGTTAAAACCTAAATTAAATGGTCCGGCATATCCTTCATCTGTTCCTCCAAACGTCCCTGTTGGAGTCCATGCTGTAACAGCTGTACCGGTTGCTGCAATATCATTCCAAACGTAAACAGGACCATTGGGGTCATCACTATCAATCCATTTATAACCAAAAGCATCAGGACCGCCGAAGCCCTCTATGGCACTGCCATAATTAGCCGTTGGATTATCTTTTTCAGAATCAGATTTGTCTTCGTTAACTCTATTAACCGGAACTAAAGATATATTAACCACATTCTCGGGGAAAGTATTATTCAACATTTCAACCGAATAATTGAGTGTTGAATTATGTGTTGCATTATTCGATAACAATATGGAATCAACAAATATCTGTCCGGGTTCGGTCATTAAATAAAGGCTGTCAGGTTGAACAGTTAAATTTGGTGCCCCCCACGTAGTACCGTTTGCTGCATTAGAAAGAGATGAAGCATTCCCCCATCTATCAAAAGAACGTAAAGCAAAATAATATGTAGTTGAAAAAGAAAGATCTACTACACTAAATGATTCCAATGTTCCAGCGGGAGCCGGGGTACCGTTAAAAGGAATTTGTATTGCGTTGTTAAAATCATTTAAATCGTTAATTGGTGAAAGAGATCTTCTTAAATCGTACGCAACTACACCGTTGGTTGAGGTATCAAAAGGAGCTGTCCATGTTAGTTGTAATGAATTTGAAGAAGGACTTAGTACAGACAAATTTGTTACTTGTGTTGGTGCAATTGTATCGGGAGGATTTGCAACGGCAAGTAGAGCATTAAAGGCATTAATTCTTCCTCCGGTTACAGTAATTCCGTTTAAAGCCGGAATAGGATCCGTTGATTCTAAAAGAAACTGACGAAATGTTAAAGCTCCCGATGCAGGATTATTTCTATATGCTGTCATCAATCCCGCATTTGCGCCGGAAAGCATTAACGCAAAAGCACCCGCTGCTGTCGGGGTAGCCATTGAAGTCCCCGTTAAACTTGAATAGCCATTACTCAAGTAGGTATTTAATACACTTGTTCCGGGGGCACCTAAATCAATTGTGGTTAAACCATATGCAGCACCACTATTTTTTGCATCCGAACTGTTTGTATTTGTAACCGATACAAGAAAATCACTTGGGCAAGCAGTTGGTATATCGCCCTGTATATCCACATTAATACCAAGATTAGCTGTTGCACCAAAACTAACAATACCTTGAACCCCCATAGAATCATAAAAAGCACACCATAAAGGAAAGTTAACGGGTTTACCATAATCTACACCAAAGGATGCGTTTGTAGCGACAACAAAAGCTCCTTTTTGACCATTCGTCTGATTATATAACATTCTGTTTTTATGTGCATATGCATACGCTTTAAGAACGGTTGCTTCAGAAGAAGATGAACCTTGAATTGCCATTACTTTGACATTCCAATTTACTCCTGCTACTCCAAGAGCATTATTTCCTCTGGCTCCAATTATACCGGAGACGTGTGTCCCGTGACCGTCTGAAGTAATTGTTCCGTTACTATTATAAGCGTTCCATCCGTTAACATCATCTATATAACCGTTACCGTCATCATCAATTCCATTTCCCGGAATTTCACCTCGGTTCACCCAAAAATTTAAATCTGGGTGAGTAAGTAAAAATCCGCCATCAACCACAGCAACAACAATTGTATCACCTAAAGCGGTAACTCCGCCTGTTGTAAAATCCCATGCTTCAACAGCATCAATATCTGCATCGGCTACCCCGCCTGACTGTCCGGTATTATTTAGTGCCCATTGTTCATTAAAGCGTGTATCGTTAGGTATCGTTGATTTGTTTTGAAAGGGATTACTGTTTGTATTTTCTTCAACGCCTCTTCTTAAAGTCATAATATGATTAAATTGCGCTGTTTTAACTAATTGATGTGATTTAACTGCTTCCAATAAAACCGTTTCATTTTCTTTTGAGGGGTCAAATGAGAAGAGAAATACGTTCATATAATCAGATATCTCATCTTTAATTTTTAAGTCAACGGCTTCGAAAGCATTTTCAATACTCTCAACGCTCACATAATTTTTCAACTGAATTATCAGCTCGCCTCTTCTATATTCAGACTCTTGTGAAAATGTTGGATTTGTAAAAACGGATGCGGTAATAAGTATAGAAAAAAGGAATAGGGTAAATGTTCTTTTCATAAAATGAACCTTATATAAAATAAGAAATGATGTAAGACTATGAAAATTACAAAAGTTATTTATGTATAAAAAACAAAACCTTTATTGGCAGGAAATTTAATTTTTATTAGCCACTAAGCCTCCAAGGCACAATGAAGAAAATCAATTTTAAACAAGAAACCCGGCTCAACGTCCGGGCTTCTTTTAGAATTATAAAATGAGAAGAATTATTCCAATCCGCGCTTCTTTAATAGAGGCTCAACACTTGGTTCTGCACCTCTAAATCTTTTATAAAGAACCATCGGGTCTTCACTTCCCCCTTTTGCTAAAATATTTTCACGGAATAATTTTGCAGTTTTCTGATCAAATATATTCGTTTCCTTAAATGCTTCAAATGCATCCGCATCTAAAACTTCAGCCCAGATATAACTATAATATCCCGATGAATATCCACCTGAAAAAATATGATTAAAATAAGTACTTCGATATCTGAATAAAACTTCCGGAATTAAATTAATTTTTTCTGCAATCTTGTTTTCAAATTGAAGTGCGTCTTGTTCATGATCTGTAGTTAAAGTATGCCAATACATATCAAGGTAAGAGGCGGCAAGATATTCTGTAGAAGCGAATCCTTGTCCATATTTTGAGCTGGCTTGTATTTTTTCAATTAATTCATCCGGCATAACTTCACCGGTCTTGTAATGTTTTGCATACATTTTTAACACTTCGGGATCTGATGCCCAATTTTCCATAACTTGTGAAGGAAGTTCAACAAAATCACGCGGCACAGATGTTCCGGAGACTGTCGGATAAACACTGTTTGATAATAATCCATGTAGAGCATGACCGAATTCATGGAACAACGTATTAACCTCTTCAAAACTAATTAACGCAGGCTGCCCTTCGGTTGGTTTTGAAAAATTTCCAACGTTACAAATAATTGGAGTTACTTCTTTGCCTCCCACTTTCTGTTGTTTTCGGAAAGCGTTCATCCATGCACCACCTCGTTTACTTTCGCGCGGAAAATAATCGGTGTATAAAATTCCAATATGTTTTCCGTCCGATTCTTTTACTTCAAATACAGTAACTTCGTCATGATAAATTTGAATATCATTCCTCTTTTCGAATTTTAAACCATATAACTTTGAAGCGACATTAAAAACACCTTGAATCACATTCTCTAGTTTAAAATATGGGCGAAGCATTTCATCATCAAGATTATATTTTTCTTTCTTAAGTTTTTCGGCGTAATATCTCCAATCCCATGCTTCAAGCTTATAATCTTTTCCTTCTTTTTTGATCATCGATTGTAGTTCCGCTGCTTCTTCCTTAGCCATTTTTATAGCGGGAGTCCAAAGTTTATCTAGAAACTCAAACACCTTATCGGGTGATTTTGCC
Source organism: Ignavibacteriales bacterium (assembly GCA_020061995.1). Next base: position 26,917 of record JAGUXE010000138.1, read on the forward strand.
ATACTTGTTTCAAGCACATAATCGGCGTGAGTTTTATATCCCAAAAGATTAGCTTTTTTATATCTTAGAGCCGCAATTCTTGAAAGATGTTTTTTATTATCGAAGTCGTTGTTATTATTTCCTCGATTTGCATAAGCGGTTAAAAATTGTTTTCGTAAATCGCGATTTTCAGAGTAAGTTAGAAACGGAAAAATAGAGGGGGCGTGTAAAGTGAAAATCCATTTCCCTTCTTTTCCTTTTCTTTTTGCTCCTTCCGAAGCAGATTTAATAAGGTTATCAGGCAATCCGGCTAAATCTTTTTCGTTATCGATTACTAATTCAAAGTTGTTGGTTTCTTTAAGAATATTTTGTCCCACTTTTAATGTAAGAACTGACAACTCTTCATTAATTTTCATTAACTCTGATTTTTGTGTGTCGTTTAACTCCGCACCTGATCTCACAAAATCTTTATAATATTTTTCAAGAACGGTATTCTGTTCAACTGTAAGATTTAATTTTTCTCTCTTCTCATAAATTTTCTTAATTCGTTGGAAAAGTCGAAGATCAAGACTTATCTCATCCCCATGTTTAGCAAGTATTGGAGCCATCTCAGATGAAAGCTTTTGCATTGCATCATTTGTGTTTGAAGATGTGAGATTAAAAAATACGTTAGCGACTTTTGTTAACAGTTCGCCGCTTTTTTCTAATGCTTCTATTGTGTTTTCAAAGGTTGGCGCCTCTTTATTCTCTATTATTTTTGATACCTCTAACTTGTGCTGCTTAATTCCTTCTTCAAAAGCGGGTTGGTAATGTTCAAATTTAATTTCATTGAATGGCGGTGTTTGAAGCGGTGTTGAGTATTTCTTAAAGAAAGGATTATCCATATTACCATTTCCTTTTGCTGATAAGTTTACGGTTGTCGTTAAAATCATAACGAACATTAAAACAAAAATTTTATACATTAGATCACCCCAAATTTTGTAATCATAATAAATTATTTAATCGAAGCATAAAAATAACCTCTTCCCATGTAACAGAAAAGCAAAAAAGGATTATTGTATTGTATGATAGTGATGGATGGTAATTTATATTGAGTTTTTTTCCATTCTAATTTCGGACTTATTAAAATTTCAATTTTCTGACTTTTCTGATTTGTAACGAAAATTTTTCCGCCACCAAATCTCAAAGATACTAAGGAAAACTAAGATTAGCTTTCAATAAAGAGAATAATAAGATTTAAACTATCATCATTATTCTTAAATTTAATAATTGAATTTTATATGATTATGAATAAACGGAGATGAAAATGAATCTAACTAAAAGTGAAGCGCTTTTTACTGAAGCAAAAAAATATATCCCGGGTGGAGTTAATTCACCCGTTCGTGCTTTCAAGTCTGTAGGTGGATCGCCTGTTTTTATGCAGCGTGGAGAAGGTTCCAAATTAATTGATGTCGACGGAAACGAATATGTAGACTATATTGGAAGTTGGGGACCCCATTTATTCGGGCATAATCCTTCTTTTATAAAAGAAGCTTTACTCTATGCGTTGGATAGCGGGACAAGTTTTGGCGCACCAACTGAAGCTGAAGTAAAAATGGCTAAACTTATTACAGAATTAGTTCCATCGGTTGAGATGGTTCGAATGGTTAACTCCGGAACCGAGGCAACCATGAGCGCAGTAAGAGTTGCAAGAGGTTATACTGGGCGTGAAAAGTTTATAAAGTTTGAAGGCTGTTATCACGGTCACGCAGATCATTTTTTAATCAAAGCAGGTTCCGGGGCTTTAACTTTCGGCGTTCCTACGAGTCCAGGAGTAACAAAAGGAAATGCTGCTGATACATTAATTGCCGATTATAACAACATCGATTCAATTAAAGCATTAATTAAAGAGAATAAGAACCAAATTGCGGCTGTAATAATTGAACCTGTTGCCGGAAACATGGGAACCGTCCGTTCAACCGATGAATTTATTCGCGAATTGAGAGAAATTTGTTCAGAAGAAAAAATAGTCCTTATTTTTGATGAGGTGATGACCGGATTCAGACTTTCAAAAGGGGGCGCTCAAGAAATATTGGGAATTACACCGGATCTATCTACATTCGGAAAAATTATAGGCGGCGGTTTACCTGTTGGTGCTTTTGGCGGGAAAAAAGAAATCATGGAGTTTGTCTCTCCTCAGGGTCCGGTTTATCAAGCAGGGACTTTAAGCGGAAATCCGCTGGCAATGTCTGCCGGTTTAGCTGTACTTTCACATATAAAAAATAATCCTGATGTTTA
>JAGUXE010000354.1 GCA_020061995.1 Ignavibacteriales bacterium
AACAAATTCAAGGCATATAATATTCAACAAGACTACCCTGTTATTAATAACAAAATTTATCTCGCACTTGGATATATTGATAGAAGTTTGATTAAGTTTATTTCATATAGTCATAGTAGTGTTATGATAGCCAGGAACAAGAATTATATTAATAATTCTTTAATGGGTGTACATAGTTGGTCGAATGATCCCAAAATATTTTATCGATTGGATTTAACTACAAATTATGTTAATGGAACAAATATTCCCGAGCCATCACAAATTAGAAATCCGACAGGAGGAGGTTCTGTATCAGGATTAGCAGTTGCGAATTCAAAATTATTCTCAAGTGTCTATTTTACGGAAGCCGAATTAGTTACTGCTTCAGAAGATATGTACTGGAGAATAGAAGGTATTAATGGACCAAATCCGATATTGGGAAAAACGGCAGTACAATCGAATAAGATGATAACCGATAAGAATAACGATATGATATTGTATGGGTTATATAAAGGTCCTTATTTACGAAAGAGATCATTATCGGGTTCATACGATCAAGTATTTGATTTAAGTCAATTAAATCCGACTCTACAACAGGGGAGGATAACCACGATGGTATTAACGGATGATAATCATTTATTACTGGGAACAGCGACTGTAAATTATTCAAGTGAGCCCCCTGCCTATATATTATATGATTTATCGGAGAATAGACCACCAAGAATAGTAGCAAAAGCAGACGGTGGACAATACAGTACCTCGTTGAGTTATTTACCGTTACCTGACAGGCATAGATTTTTTGGAACAGTAGATGATGATCGAGTCTTTTTATTTGATCTTAAACGTGTTAATTCTCCTTCGGATCCGATAATTCGTTTTACAAGTAATCGAAATCCTGCCATGAACTTTATCCCAACTACAGTTTTATGTACAAAAAATCATGAAACTGTTTTATTGGCAGATTGTCATCATTTGAGAGTTTATAAGGCTTCAACGGTTACAAAGAGTGGAAGTTTCTTCCCGCAGAATGTTAATGTTATATCAACAGTTTACAATCAATTTTTCCATTTATATTGCGGCGGACCTCCAAGCACAGAAGGGGGATATATAACTCAATTAATTGAAGGAAATGATGGTTTAATTTACGGTTTTTATAATGGAACGCTTTTTCATTTTGATGTACAAGCTGCAGATTTAAGAGGATCACTAAAAAAGTATACAATTCCGGGTTATAATGAAAATACGATTGGACTTGAGATTACTGTTATTGCAGAAGATGGAAAGAATCCAAACAATAAAGATATCTATATCGGTACCCGCTCGGGTAAAATATTTAGCTTAACCGAAGACCATCAAAGCGGTTTAAATGAATCACAGATCCCTGACAATATTGAGTTGATGGAGAATTATCCAAATCCATTTAACGGAAGTACAATAATTGAATTTAGATTGCCCCAACAGAGGAAAATAAATCTTTCCATCTATGATGTTCTTGGTAGAAAAATTTCAACTTTAGCCGATGGTGAAATGCGTGCGGGGATCCACCAGATTACATTCAGTTCAACCGCTAACAATGGAATGAATTTAACAAGCGGAGTTTATTACTATGTTTTAACCAGCGATGAGTTTGTTATCGCCAAAAAGATGCTTTTATTAAAGTAGAAATCAGTTCTCAATTTTCTTGAATACTAATGCAATCCATTCATCCATTATCGATTTATCTACTAATGAAAAATTATATTTGGTGTATTCATTCACTATTGATTTCTCATCATTAATTAACAAACCCGACAATATAATAACTCCATTCACCTTAGTTCTGAATGCGATATCTTTAGCAATAGGAATTAATACATTTTTCTGAATATTGGCTAATACCAAATCAAAATCAACTTCTTTTATTTCCTTTATTTCTCCGAGTCTCACGTCAAGATGTTCTTGAACATTATTTAAAGAAGCGTTCTCCTTAGCGTTATCAAGACACCAAAGATCATTGTCGATGGCTATACCTGTTGCAGCACCCAATTTTATTGCAGTAATTGCAAGAACGGCAGTCCCCGAGCCAACATCTAAAACTCTAATTCTGTTTGTAACATATTTTTCGAGAAGTGAAAGAATAAGTTTTGTAGTTTGATGTTCACCTGTTCCGAATGACATTTTCGGATCTATTGTAATTACAATCTCATCTGATTTTGCTGAATATTCTCTAAAAGTAGGCTTAATAACAATCTTATCTGTAACTCGAATGACCTGAATTCCTTTTTCCCATTCTTCATTCCAATTCTGATCCTCAAAAGTATTTGCATCAACCGAATATTCTGAAATTAGTTTGTCAATTTTTAATTCTTCCAGAATATTTGTTACGATTTCCAGTTTTTCCGGATTACTCGATTCAAAAAATAATTTTAAAGAATTGTCCATTTCCTCAATCCCTGAGGGTTCTGCATCCCAAAGAAAACTTGAAAGTATCTCAGGTTCAAATGGATCTGCTTTTACAATTACGACTGTATAATTTTTCATAGTTTTATTTTCTTCATCTGCTCCATAGAATATTAACTTGCGATTATTAATAATTCATAACTCACCAAATCTTATTGGTTTCATTTTGAAATGAATGACGACTAACCTTATTAGAAATCATTCATAATCTTTTTATTAACAGCTAAACTATTGAATTTATTTTTGTTGAGCAAATTTATGTAAGAAGTTAGATTTTTTTTGTTCGAGATTTGTTTATATTTTTGTTAGGTAAAAAAATCTATTAATTTTTTTCAATCGATACATGAAAAAATTGCTACAGACTCAGCCAATAAAACATCTAATATTTTCTGCCATAATACTCATTTTATTACCTATGCTTCTAAATGCGCAAGCTCAAAGAGGTAAGTTAACAGGTGTAATAAAAGATGAGGCTACTAAAGAAGCATTGATTGGTGCAAATGTATTAATACTTGGTACTAATATAGGAGCAGCTTCCGATTTAGACGGACGATTTGTAATATTAAATATTCCCCCTGGTACATATTCAGTTCAAGTTAGCTCATTAGGTTACACAAAAGTTATAGCTCAAGAGGTTGAAATAATTGTTGATCGGACAACTACTTTAAATTTTACTCTTAAAGATGCATCGGTGATGCTTGAACAAGTTGTGGTTATTGCAGAAAAGCCAAAAATCATAAGAGATCAAACATCCTCTTCATCTACATTAAACGAATCTCAACTGAAAGCAGCTCCTATTGAAGGTTTACGAGGAGCATTAGATCTAGCAGCGGGATTTCAAAAATCAGCTACAGGAAATTATTCTGTCAGAGGTTCAGGTTCTTATGAATTGAATTTCCAAATTAATGGAGTTGAGCAGACCAACTCTGCTACAAGCGGTCCGGGTACTTTTGGTACTGAAAAAGCTAATAACTCCTGGAAATACGATGTTAATCCATTGGGTGTACAACAATTGCAATTAATTACAGGCGGCTTTTCTTCGGAGTATGGAAATGCACAAGCTGGTGTTGTCAAAGTTATTCTTAAAGATGGAAGTCCAAAATTTAGTGGTGAGTTTAGAACAGAATATCGACCGGCAGGGCAATATCACTTTGGTCAGTATTTATATGATAGATCAAACTACGAATGGCAAAAATGGGGAAATAAAGAACACTGGTTAAATAATAGAAATTCTGTTATAAATGAATTGAATATCCCTAATCGATATAAATGGTTATATGATAAATTTGCTGCCAACACTGCAACTCCTGAAGATTCGGTATATCGTTCGATGATTGAAAATCGTGAAATCGATTGGGCTTATGATATGTGGGTTAAAAATCATTCGCCGAGTGATGATAATCCACTTGGAGTTTACGACTACAGACAATACGCTTACACACGCTATATGATTGGTTTTGGTGGACCGTTAGGACGAGATGCTAATTTATTAAAGTTTTATTTTTCAGGAGAATATAAAAAAAATCCGACCCGACTTCCCACTTCAGAAAAGAATCAGATTTATCAAAATTATATTTTGAATATTACATACCAACCATTTTCAGCTCTAAAAGTTAAGACAATGTTGAGTTATCAAGATTATAAAGGGGGGATCTGGTCAGGTTCAGAAGATATTAGATGGTCGGGAATTGCATTTTCACCTCCTGGACTATCTTCAAAGTATTATGTTAAAATTGATCCTGTGAGACTCGAAAGAACGGTTGCCCAAAGTGTAAATATGGTTTATACGATTAGCAGCAACTCGTTTGTAGAAGCAACCGTTACACATCAGCAAGAAAAATATGAACTTCCGTATGAATATCTTCCGGGATATACTCAACAAAGGGATGTGTTGGATAGTTTGTATGATGGAAGTGGGAGTGTTCTCAGGTCCGGTTCATGGTGGGAATCGAATCAATATTTTAGACCACCGGATGCAGTTAGTACTCTTTACTATCAAGATACAAGAACTCAACATTGGAGTTTAAGCGCTGATTATACTAATCAGATTATTTCTACTAACTTGCTTAAAGCAGGCGTAAGATTTTATTATTGGGATATGTTTAATAACGGTGTCAATTCAAGTTATCAGGCAAATTCATTTTTAGTCCGTGCCGGTTTTGCTGAGTATTATAGAGCATATCCTTACAATGTAGCATTTTATGTTCAGGACAAAATGGAATATTCGGGAATGATAGCTAATATTGGTTTACGGGCTGAAGCATATAATTTCCAGTCAAATTATCCTGCTGATCCTTATAACATTTTCTATCAAGGACGATCGGGACCTGCGCTTGGTAATCCTGAAACAGTTCCTTCAAAAACTCAATTTATTCTTTTACCTCGTATTGGTGTTTCTTTTCCGATTGGGGAATCTACAGCATTCAGAATTCAGTATGGTCATTTTGCTTCCATGCCGATTTTCTCGCACGGTTTATCAAAGAGGACACAATCAGGTTGGGCTGGCTATGGGAATCCAAATCTCGAACCAAAAAAAACTATCCAATATGAATTTGGTTTACAACAAATGGTTGATGAGAGACATCGATTGGATATAGCCCTTTATTATAATGATCGTGTCACTCAAATAGGATTACAAAGAATTGCATCTTATACCGGAACACAATCAAGGGAACCGGCGGGATATACTGATGATAATGAAAAATTATATACCTATACAACATTTGAAAACAACACATTTGGTGCTACAGTCGGTATAGATGTTACATTTGAAAAGATTGCGTATGAAAATTGGACTTACAGATTAAGTTACAGTTTATCTCAAACTACCGAGGGGAATTACGGACCACAGGTACTTTTTCCTGATAACTCAAGAAACTATGCCCGTAGAAATTACACCGGGGAGTTTTTATCTGTAAGCGATAAGACTCATAATTTTAGCGGTCTTTTACAGTATAATGTTAAAGAGGGGGAAGGTCTTTCTATCTTCGGATTTAGACTTTTTGAGAGTTCAACATGGAGTATTACTTATAAGGCTATGTCAGGTGCCCCATTTACTTATGTCACCTCATTCGATTTGAAAGATGCTGTTAATAACCGCAGATATCCACTTGAACAGAGTTTTGATTTTAACTTTGTTAAAAATGTTAACTTTAGCGGTTATAGAATTATTTTTGGTTTAAGAATTATGAATCTATTTGATAATAAATGGCTAACACCAATGCCTGGGAGCGAATCATCAGATGATATAATCAGATGGGTAGAATACGGATATACTATGGAAGATCCGGGTAATTCTAGAATCCCTGATGATCAATTAAGGAAAAGTTATATCAATGCTCCATTTAAAGCTTATAGGAATGTACCAAGACAAATATTCTTTACAATCGGATTTGGTTTTTAATTATGATCTTAAAAAATATAAACAAAAAGATGAAATTTTTTAATTCAATAAAAATAATACCATTATTGGTACTCTTTTCATTTGCTAATGAAAACTTTGCACAAGTCGAATCTTCGCTGCAATTTTTTAATCGCGGTTCATTATGGCAAAGTGTTCAATATGGAAAAGTTGGTCCAACATATAATAACTGGAGAAAAACTGGTCCAAGTTTAGACTGGCCTGCATTTGATGAATCATGGATTCGTGATGATATTGGCGGCTCACCTTCACATATGGTTGCTGGCGGTTTTTGGATTGGCGCAAAAAAATCTAATGATTCAGTACTTGTTGTTGAAGATTGGTCGATGTATGCAGGAACTGTAACAGATGAACCGGGTTCAAAATACATTGTAAGAAAACATGGACATTTATATAAAAATGGTGAGAATCATTGGCTGAAAACAAATCCAAATGTCGGTGAAGAAGTCATTGAAACTATTTGGGAGTATAACATAAATTATTTCAGAGAAAATGATTTGGAACGACAACTCCCTTTACGCGTAACTAGAAGAGTTCATCAATGGAATGGTTCTTTGAAAGATGAAAACTATATTATCTATGAATATGTTTTCAAAAACATTGCTAATGAAATTCTTGCAGTTAATCCGAACCGTGTGATTGTTGATTCACTATATAAGTTATACACATTATTGAATTACGGACTTCAATCCAATTCCCGTTCTTGGAATGTTTTATTTAGACAGGAAACTCCCGGAGCCCGTAACACATGGTTCTTCTACGATCCGGTAAAGAAGATGATTTGGGGAAGGTCTGCCGATTATAAGACAACTCAAGGGATTGATGAGAGTTATGGCTTCTCAAATTCACTCGGTAAAATTGTTGATGGTCAACCAACCGGTGAATATTTAGCTCCCGGTTTTGTCGGGGTTTCCCTCTTATATTCTTCCCCTGATTCTACAGGGCAAGCTACAAGAGTCGGAACCGGAAGAGTAGGATGGTCTGCAGCAGAGAACTCTTTAGATTTAAGCGGACCTTTTACCGGTGTTTCGGGCACGAATGAAGGGAAATATAGTGTTTTGCAAAATCCTTCTAATGCTTACCGCTTTATAACAAGTTTTGCCGATACAACCTATATGCTGAAAAATCGGATGTGGTCGCTCATGTCATTGGGTCCGTGGAATTTATTCCCGGGTGATTCAATACGAATTGTTATAGCAGAAATTGTAAATGGGATGGATGCAAAGTTTTTGTTCGACAAAAATCTTACTCAAAATGCACTGTTTGCAGCAAGTAATAAAGCATTCACAGATTCATATAATAGAGCCAAGTTCACTTTTGATAATAATCTTAATCACCCTGATCCACCGGCTGCTCCTAAATTTACATTGGATTTTTATAAAGGAGCAACTCAACTAGCAGCGAATGTAATTTCATGGGGAACAGAAACTGAATCATTACCTGATCCTGATGATGGAACTTTGGATTTAGCCGGTTATAATATTTATCGTTCTGATTTTCTTCCTTACGGACCATGGGATAAGATAGCAACTGTGACAAAAAGTGATCCCTTATTTTTTGATATGTCTAACGGAAGATATTCTTATGTTGACTCTGCAGTTGAAATCGGAAGATCTTATTATTATTCATTAACAGCGTTTGATACCGGAAAAGCTAGTTGGCCTATTAATCCTGCAGCACGGTTTCCGGAAACGAATTCCAATATAGTTCCTCCAATGGAATCTTCAATCTTTGCAAATAGAATTAGTGAACCATTTCTTGCCACTCTTCCGGCAAAAAATCAAATCAATGATGTTCTTGTTGTTCCAAATCCTTTTATAATAGGTGAGGGATTTTCCAGACCGGGTGAGGGGAGTGATATTCAATTTGTAAATGTACCTAATCCTTGTACAATTAGAATTTATACAGTTCGGGGAGATTTGGTAAAAACAATTAATGTCGGTGATGATGTCGGTGGAATTGTTACATGGGATCAGGTTACAGATTTCGGTCAGTTCGTAGTAAGTGGAGTCTATATCTTCCAAGTCGAATCTCAATATGGAAATAAAATAGGTAAGTTTGCGATAGTCAGATAATTATTAATCTAAAAAATGCAATGAAATTAAAAATAGTCATAACAATAATTTTACTTACAACTCTTGGTTTTTCACAACAAGAATTTAAGAAGAATGCAACAGCAGGATTTGTTTTTCTTGAACTTCCTGTTTCTGCCAGGGGAGCTGCCCTGGGTGAATCATCAATTACTTTATCCGATGTAAATGCCGGAGGAGTTTTTACGAATATCGCAGCAACTGGTTTTAGTGAATTATCACATTCATTCTTTGCTTCTTATTCGCCATGGATTGCTGACATAAAGCACTTCGCATCTTCTTACACCCTTAATACACCGGTCGGTGTTTTCGGAATTGGTTTCATCGGTGTTGATTATGGCTCAATGCCCAAAACAAAAAAAATAGCCGGACAGCGTGTTTATGAGGTTATCGGTTCATTCAATGCTAATGCTTTGGCTATAGGTTTAACATATTCAAGAAAATTAACAGACAGATTTTCATTTGGTGTGGGTGCAAAATATGTTAAAGAAGGAATTGATATTTACACAGTTGACAATATTTTGTTTGACGGTGGAATTCTTTATTACACAGGTTTGGGTAGTTTAAGAATTGCAGCTACAATTCAAAACTTTGGAGTTGATGCTCAATACATAAACGATCCTTTCAAAATGCCTGCATTACTTAGATTAGGAATCGCAGGTGAAATTATCGGTTCTGAAAATTCAGATTATCGTGTAACTGCACTTATCGAAGCACTCCATCCAAATGATGCGGACGAAAAATTAAATACCGGTTTGGAAATTGCTTGGCTTGAAATGGTCTCCCTAAGACTTGGCTATAAGTTTTTCTATGATGAAGAATCCTATAGTATCGGTTTTGGTGTAAATCCACAACTTGCTTTACCTTTAATGCTGGATTTTTCTTATTCAGATTATGGTAGACTCGGTAAAATTTCACGTTTTTCATTACAATTGGGAGTTAATTGATAACCGATATGAAAAATGTAGTTTTTTATAAGTCGAAAATGCAAAAAACAATTGCTTATTTATTTTTCTTGATAATTTTGAATGCAAATTCTTTTGCTCAGTTAAGTTCAGTAAGTTTTTCACCCGATTATTCTATATCAGGAAGCAAACGATTAGCAGTAACCAAAGCTGATGCAGTTGGTGGAACATTAAAAATTGATTTTAAGTTGATGGATAATCTGTCGATTGGTTTTATAGGCGGGTATCAACTATTTAGTGTTCAACAAGACTCGGGGCTTATTCAATGGAAATGGGATTTCTGGGATAACCGCTATCGTGGAAATGTTAACGCCGATTTAACTGATTCTACTTTAAGAGCAACTATAAATTCAATTCAGAAAATGGATTTATTCCCAATCATCTTAACTCTGAATGGTGATTTTACTTTTATGGAAAATTTTTTCGTGCAGCCTTCAATAGGTGCTGGCATAATTTTCTATTCGCGAAGAATGTTCCTTGAAGAAGAGTGGTCTAAATATTATCAGCAAATCGGATATGTATTTCAGTATAAATTCAGAAATTTTGCTCCTCCGAAACAGGGAAATCCTTTTGTTATTTACGGCGGAATAAATTTGGGATACATTTTAACGGAATCATTTAGATTAGATGCAGGTTTTAATTATACTCATGTTCTCGAAACAAAGGGAAAGCTTGGATACGATAACTTCCCTTTTAAAAATTATATATCATCAAAAATTGGAATAACTTTTCTTTATTAATCAGAATGAAAAAAATATTTATACTTAGTTTCTTTATCATATTGTTTTCCGTTCCAAACTATTCACAAAGTAATGTTTGGTATACCGGAGCAGATTTTTCCTACTTTATGCCAATCGGTTCCTTAAAAGATCGATTCGAACCAGCAACAGGTTATTCATTCGTTTTTGGAAAAGAAACGAGTCAAGATTGGATTTGGTTTGGAAAAGTTGAGTACTTTAATTTCGATAAACCAAATTATGATCGGTTAACTGTTAAGAGAAAATTCACAGTTGATGGTGTTGAGAAACAACTTTCATTTCCACTTACCAAATTAGATATGAACCTTGAGGTTATCGGTTTAAGTGTAAATGCAAATATAAATTACATACGAACTGAGATTTTTGAAACGAATCTTAATTTTGGTTTTGGAGTTTATAAGTGGATAGGAAACAGAAGAGACTTTATTGATTCACTTTTTACTAAAAACGCTGCTGATTCTACTCTTTTTGTAGACTATATCGATGTTCCTGAAAAACAACAGTCAGATTGGAGTGGCGGATTAAACTTTGGAATCGAAGCTGCCATTAAAATTTATGAACCGGTTTGGTTTACCGTTGGGGCACAATACAAAATTGTTATCGGTGAACTTTGGTCTGCCCTAAAAATTGATTTAGAAAATGTTAGCACATTTCAAATGGGTGAAATAAGAGCAGGACTTAGATTTAAGCTGGATTTTTAATTTTTACTTTTCCGGGCGTATGTAAATACGCCTTTTTTGTATAAACAAATCAGAATAATTATGAAACAATATTTAATACTATTTGGGTTATTTACTTTAGTTTTATCTTTTCAACTCGAAACCAACGCAATAGTTTATCAATCGGAGGATAATAACAAAACCGGAGTTCGCGGAGTTTGGTTAACGAATGTTGATAGTGATGTACTTACATCAAGAGAGAAAATTATTGAGGCTGTTGATTTTTGTAAAAAACTTGGGTTTAATACAATATTTACAGTTACTTATAATAAAGGTTTTACGCTTTACCCAAGTAAAGTAATGAAACAATTATTCAGCGTTGAAATTGATTCACTTTATATAGGTCGAGATCCGCTTCAAGAATTAATTGAAGAAGCACATAAACAAAACATTAAAGTATTTGCATGGTTTGAATTTGGATTTTCAACTTCTTATCAATTAAACGGTGGACATATTCTTAAGGCTAAACCAGAATGGGCTTCTAAAAATGTTGAAGGGAAATTAGTTGTTAAAAATGGTTTTGACTGGATGAATGCTTTCCATCCTGAAGCACAAAATTACATGCTCTCCTTGATTGAAGAAGTTGTTTCCAATTATAAAGTAGATGGTATTCAAGGAGATGATAGGTTACCCGCAATGCCATCTGAAGGGGGATACGACGATTATACGATTGCCCTTTATCGTAAATCGCACAACGGAAATAATCCTCCAGAAAATTCAAAAGATACCGAATGGGTGCAATGGCGAGCAGATATTTTAACCAAATATCTCGAAAGAATTTATAAAAGAGTTAAAGAAATTAATAAAGATATTATCATCTCAATGTCACCAAGTATTTACCCCTGGAGTAAAGAAGAATATTTACAAGATTGGCCTACATGGTTAAATAACGGTTATGTTGAACTTGTCTGTCCACAAGTTTATCGTTATGATATTGAAAATTATAAATCTGCGTTGAATGAGATTGTTCAAGAACAAGTTTCAAAAGAAAATTTATTTCGGATTTATCCCGGGATGCTTTTAAAAGTCGGTTCATATTATGCTTCTGAAGACATGATTAAAGAAATGATTAAGGTTAACCGTAATGCCGGTTTGAGCGGTGAAGTCTATTTCTTTTATGAAGGACTTAAAAAATATCCTAAATATTTCGAAAATGAATTCGGCAAAAATCCATTAACATTTCCCAATCTTCTAAAATAATATGAAAATTTTAATCGCATTCATTATCGCATTTCAACTAATTACTTTTTCACAAACTAAAGAAGAGCTAAGAGCTGTTTGGATTACTAATGTTGATAGTGACATTCTGAACAGCGACAGGACAATCGCTTCGGCTATGAATTATCTTGCCGATATCGGAATTAATGTTGTCTTTCCTGTGGTTTGGAATAAGGGATATACGATTTATCAAAGTGAGATAATGCAGAATATTTTTAATGCACCGATTATTCCTAATTTTTCCGGACGCGATCCTCTAAATCGATTAATCATTGAAGCACACAGAAACGGGATCGAAGTTATTCCATGGTTTGAGTTTGGATTTTCTCCTTCCTATTCACTAAACGGCGGACACATTATTGCACAATTCCCGAATTGGAAAGCAATTAACAATCAAGGAAATCTTGTAGTAAAAAATGGATTTGACTGGATGGCTGGAACAAATCCTGAAGTTCAAGATTTTCTTATTTCATTGACAACAGAAGTTCTAGACAAGTATGAAGTCGATGGTATTCAAGGAGATGACAGACTCCCGGCAATGCCGATTGAAGGGGGTTATGATTCAGTTACCGTTGCACAATACAAAGCTGAACATAACGGAAATAATCCACCTAACGATCCATATAATTACAATTGGAAAATTTGGCGCGCAGGTAAATTAAATGATTTTTTCTGGCGATTACGTGATTCAGTAAAAACAAGAAGCCCACATTACATTGTATCTTCTGCTCCTTCTGTTTATCCCTGGGGATTAGATAATTATTTGCAGGATTCACGAACCTGGGTTGATTCAGGTATTGTTGATAATTTTATTCCGCAGTTATATCGATACAATATTTCCCAGTATACAAATGAATTAAAGAACTCACTTGCATTTACATCATCATCAAAAAGAAGCATTTTTTTTGCAGGAGTACTAGCCAAAGTTGGGAGTTATGTTATTGACCCAATTTTTCTGGCTCAAACAATGGATACAACGAGAAAATATAATGTTAAGGGAGAAACATTTTTCTTTTACGAAGCTCTCCGCGCAAATAATGATCAACTCGGGAATATGATTAAACAGCAATTTTATTCAGAACCAGCATTAGTTCCGTATAGAAACGGAAATAATTGGAGACCAAAAGGAGTTATCGTTAACGAGGATGATCCCGATGCAATTCGCATTGGCAATTGGCAGCAGATTGCCGTTCCCGGATTTAATCCTAATGCATATTGGACTAATGATACTAATTATGCTTCTATTACTTATTCATTTGATGTCCCGGCAACGGGTCACTACAGGCTTTATGCATATCTTGTCCCGAATCTTGTTTTCTCTCAAAATGCACATTACACATTATATTCTGCTAATGATTCTTCTCTAATATTAGTTGATCAGAAAGAAAATAGTAATAACGGGTGGACTTTGCTCGGTAATGTTTATTTGAATGAAGGGAAACAAACTGTTTTAAAGTTGGACAATAGAAATATGACTTCCGGCAAATATATTTTTGCCGATGCAGTTATGTTATTAATCAATCGAAAACTTTCGCCGGATGTTATAATTACTTCTTTGAAAAATGAAGAGAATGAGAATAGTTTTAAATCAGTATTAACTGAATATCAACTTATCCAAAACTATCCAAACCCGTTTAACCCAACGACAAAGATAAAATTCTCAATTCCCGATAATGGCAATATTCATTTAACTCGTCTGAGTATCTATGATATATTGGGGAAAGAAGTAGCATTACTGATAAACTCAGAAAAAAGTCCCGGCACGTATGAAGTTGATTTTGATTCTCAAAAGTATGGGCTTTCAAGTGGAATTTATTTCTATAAATTGCAATCGGGTTCTTCTTCAATTACAAAAAAATTAGTTTTGATGAAGTAGGGTAATTGATTACAACGATTAACTTTCTCTATTGACTCTTCCAACACTAAACGCCGGGATACAAACCGACAAATACTCACATTTTTCTTCAAATGGATTTGAATAACGTACTCGACTTCCTTTTTTGATAATTATCGATTGTTTTTCTTGAAGAATTACGATTTCGCCATCAACTTCAAATTGTTTCTTACCGCGAATAATGTAAGTCACTTCATCAAACTCCGGTGTTTGAAATGGTTCGGACCAGCCGGGAGGCGCAATCATGTGGGCAATGCTGAAATCACCTTCATTAATACTTGCACCACCAAAATGTTCCTCAATTAATTTACCATCGGTTGTTGGTACTACAAACGGTTGTTTTTGTATTCTATAGCTCATTTAAACTCCTTATCATTTTATAGTATCGCTGCTTTAATTTGTGCTGCTTCAACAGAAAAGATACATTGAAAAATCGTACAAATATAATCAATTAAAAAACTACTTTTTTTGTTTACAAAGAATTTGAAATTAATACATCATGTGTTCCAGCGCACTTGACTTTTTCATTAGCATTCCTTTATTTGTCTCATCAATAATATTTTCTATTAAACAAAAAGTTTTATGTATTACCGCACGAATATTTAATCAAACTATATGTTCCATTTATCATCTTGGGGAGTTATGAAAAATAAAAAATTGTTCTACTTTTTTACCGCTGTACTGTTTCTTCTAATCAATAAAGGGAGTCTTCCGCAAAGTATTGATGTAAAATGGGGGGAAATTCCGCGGGTAGATCTAAAAATGACACATTATCCAGCTGATACAAATGCTTCCGCACTGATTTTGTATCATCTT
>JAGUXE010000408.1 GCA_020061995.1 Ignavibacteriales bacterium
ATAAAATTATTCTATGATCATTAATATACCTTTTAAAAGTCTTACCTGTTACCCTTCTAAACTCAATAGATAAATCACATTTATTCAAATCGTGGAAAAAACTAAATCCTTTTAAAGCACCGTTATGTAGATGTTCTTTTATATTACTGGTTAATTTTTCTACATACTTTCCATATTTTTTCATTACTGCCTCCATAGTTATATAATTTAATTAATCCTTATCTTCGCATCGTGAGCAAATGAATAATGTCCCTTAACTAGCACTATACAGCCAGCTATATTACAGCTTATTATTTCAATTTAAATTTTTATCAGAATAATATTACAATATAATATTAAATAAATTTAAGTCAAATTTATTTTTGCATTTCCGCAAAATCCTTGTTAATTTTTAATATTTTTAACTGTCGAAATCTGTATTTTCCCTGGCGGTTAGGGATAGGTGAGTTTAAATTAAAATTAAAATTCAAAATGAAAATTTAAAAAATATTTTGACAAACGAGATAAAATATCCCTGTTCAATTCACAGGTTTTTAAAGAGTTAAAAGAAGGGCTGACGTCATTAACTAAAGAGAAGAGTATTGTATGCGAAAATGTATACGGCTCACTGACTGCCTTTTGTGCGGTAAAAGTTTTTGAGGAACAGTTACGAAGTATAAATTATTGCATCAAGACCACATTATCTTACCTCATATTCAACATAAAAAGTTTCATCAGATTTTTCTAATATTGCACAGAGTCTCATATTAATTTCACTAATTCTTAATAAGGGGAAGGCTTTTGTAAGTTTCATTCCGTCCCTATAATGTGGAATATATTTTACACTTTTACTTTTTGTATTTTCATTAATTATAATAAAAGATAATAAATTATTTTCACTTATCAATGTGTAAATAACAGAATCTTTGACTGCAAAATCAACAATTTGTTTATGAAAATTATTCTTGAAGGTTTCGATAATGTAGTCAAGTGGTTTTTCTAAAAAATTAATGTTAGGGATTTTCTCTGAGTTTTTAAAAATAGTTATTTCATCTGAAGGCATACCGAATTGTAGGTTTGAATAAACTACTATTTTACCAGAAAATCTATCTGCAATCCAGTAATTTGATCTAATCTTTTTCACGATTGGACTATTTGCATAATATCCTAATTTAAGTTTTTCAATAGAAGAGTCCAGCTTACCAAAATATGTAAGAAAACTTCCATCAACATTATAAACTGCAAATTGTGGAGCAAACTTATAAAATTCCTCCTCAAAGGGATTTTCAAGTTTGTTTATGTCGTGATGAAGGATTTTCGAGCCCGTTGCTGGCCAACCTTTTTCTAATGGAACGAAAATTAAATTGTCCTTATATAAAAACTGAGCTGCTGTATGGCTCAAAGTAAATAATGTATCGGGATGATCTGAAAAATTAATAATAACACTGCCACTGTTTTTGTTAATATCTTTCAGAATGAAAACTGCTTTATTATAGTAACCGATATTTTCCCCCTCCATAACAACTTTCGGAAGCGACGCAGTTATTATAAGTGACGTATCATTATAAAAACTATGATTAAAGTACATCGAATGAATAATATTATTTTGCTTCATATACTGATATACTGCTTCAGATATTTTTATAAATTTCTTTTCTTCGGCAGAATCTGGGTATAGGACATTGAATATTCTTCCTGTTATTAAGTTAAATATGTATATTTGTGAAGTCAGGTCATCAACAATTGAAAGATATGACCCCGAAGGACTTACTTCGTAATATAACGCAGATGATAATGGAAATTCATCAGAATCGAGAAGCTTCAATTTTTTTATCATATTAAAATCAGATAATATTTTTGCACTCAATTCCACAGAATCTATTTTTACTTGCTTATTTACTTCTTTAAATTTGTTTAAGGCTCTTTGAGGCATCTCTCGAGAAAAGATAAATTTAGCCGTATTTGTTGAGTCGGCAGAAAATCCTAATAATGATTCTGAGTTTATTAGTTTACCGGTTTTGATATTAAATTTTGTTATAAAAGGTACCCTTAAAGGTTCTACGGATAGGAGAAATGAGTTTAAAAACTTATCATCTGTGATAATATCATAGTCGCTATTAAACAATCTTCTTTTTAGATAATGCTCTACCGCCTTTCGTTTATTATACACAGCTAAAACGATTATATCTGATTGAACATTAAGCTTTTGAATGTAAGAAATAATTGGTTTGATTAACCCTTCACACCTCGGGCAACCCATAGGAGGCAGTATAAAAATAATTGCGGTATCAGATTTAAAAGGAATTTTAAAGTCGGTAAAAAATTGCCTAACTGTTTCTTCTGTATTTTCTCGCTGGAATAATTGATACAAATTCTCTTCATCTTCTTGAGTGAAAAGAAATATCGGTAAGATTAAAACTAGGATTATTATTACGTTAAATTTATAAAAAGAATATAGAGGGCAGGTTTTTCCTGCCCTCTGAAAATTACATTGACTCTTCATTTAATAGGTCCTATCTTTATTACCTTAAGCTTATTCCCTTGAATATTTTTTACATTTTCATTAATGGGCTCGGCAAGTACACCTTGATAAAGGTTACC
>JAGUXE010000318.1 GCA_020061995.1 Ignavibacteriales bacterium
AATTAAACTGAAAGAACATTTTATGAAAATAATTTTAGGAGCCGATCACGGTGGTTTTGAACTTAAAGAACAAATCAAAAATATTTTATTAAATGAGGGTTATGAGATTGAAGATGCCGGCAATTTAATTTATGATGCTAAAGATGATTACCCCGATTTTGCAATTGCTGTAGCTAAAAAAATCGCAAACAATGAAGCGGAAAAAGGAATAATAATCTGTGGCAGTGGTGTTGGAGCATCCATTGCAGCAAATAAAATTAAAGGTGTAAGAGCTTGTGTTTGTCACGATACATATAGTGCAAAACAGGGAGTTACTCACGACAATATGAATGTATTATGCCTCGGTGGTAGAATTGTCGGGGTTGAAGTTGCGAAAGAATTGGCACTCGGTTTTGCCGGTTCGGTATTCAGTAACGAAGAAAGACATAAAAGAAGATTAGCAAAAGTATTGGCTTTAGAGTAGTATTAGGTTTCTTTTGTTATTCTACAACAAACTTATAAAAATATTACTTCCTCCTATAGAGCTTTTAGAGGAGAAGAATAGCATGAGATTCCCTATCCGTTTTTTATGAACAATTACTATTTTTGAGTAGCCATAAAAAATATTAATTATGAGTTTAGCAAAACAACCGTTAAAATGATCAGCAAAATAGAAATGTCTGTATCTTCTTTGGATTTGGTTAATATTATCATCATTACCTTAATCACTCTTTTCATTTTGGTGATACTACGAGTAGACAAAATCCTGGTGAAGCCCAAAGTTTACTTAAAACTTGCTTTGAGCATGATATTATTGGTTCTTTTAATTGACGAACTAATTAACATGAATTTTAGTTTTGCAGTTTATCTACACCCCATTTCCTATTTCATTTATTTTACTATCTACCCGATAATTTATGTTTATTCCAGAGATCTCGTTTATAACGGTCAAGATTTAAAACGTCCCTCATTAATATTTTTTTTAATATTTCCGTTTTTTGTATTTCTATTGATTTCTATAATTTTCTATCCTCTTTCATTTGATGATAAAATGAATTTCGTTAATCTGCATTTAAGCGAGATGAATGGAGGACTTCCTGAGTTTTCGACATTTCAATTACTAATAATACCGGCATATTATCCTAATACAAACCGGAACTGCTCAAAGCAAAATGCACCCTTATTATCAACTACCTTTCAATTCGGAAGTAAAGATTGAGTTATTCTCTACTACAGGTGAAAGAGTTGCTGTACTTGTAAATCAAGAACAAGAAGCCGGTTATTACACAGTAGAGATAAATTCAGCATCACTGGAATTATCGTCCGGCGTTTATATTTACAGAATTGAATGGAATGATAAAATTAAAGTGAAGAGGATGATGTTGATTAAATAATCGTATCAAAATTCAAGTTGTTCTTATATAAAAACTTCATATTGACAGCTGATTTATTTTTAAATAAAAGCAGCTTCTTCAATATTATCGTTAAAATTTTTATTAAAAAAAAAGAGACACTCGTTTGAGTGTCTCTAAATATAAAGCTATTTGAGTAGAATAAACTTCTTAGTTGCGGTAAATGATTCGGTATTAAGCGTGTAAAAATAAACACCACTCGGCAATCCATCCCCATTAAATTTCACAGCATATTTACCTGCAAGTTTTTCTTCATTCAAAAGAGTTCTAACTTCTTCACCAAGTTGATTGAAGATAGTTAGTTTTATTTTAGAAGTTTGCGGCAGCGTAAAATTTATTGTTGTACTTGGATTAAACGGATTCGGATAATTTTGTTCCAAAGAAAATTCGAGTGGAGATCCAACTTCAATTTCAATGACCGAACTATATGCATATGAACCATCAAAATCATTTATGCGAAGCCGATAATAATATTTACCTAATGCAACTGAATTATCTTCATACGAATAATTTCTGATTTCTGTTGAAGTACCTGCGGCTTGCACTGAAGCAATTGCAGACCAAAGTTCGCTATCATATTTTCGTTCGATAATGAATGATTGCGTATTAAGTTCTGTCGCGGTTCTCCATGAAAGCTGTACCGAATTGCCATCAACATTTGCAGTAAACAAAGATAGTTCAACAGGAATTGGAGTTGGGGCTTCATCTGCACCACGATAAGGATGAGTAGTACTTCTTACCTCGCCATCAATATCATGAGTGATTGATGCAATCGGCATTCCAGTAAGGTCAACATCACCAATCGACGCTCCGGATAAATGAAGATCTGTTCCGGATACAAAGTTAGTAGATTTGAAAATCGTATGTTGTTCATTAGGAGCAGCCGAATCTCTATATTGGGTTAAAGAATTGTATAAGAATCCATTCCAACCTGCGTGTAAAGAATCAACTCCATTGTTAGCATAATAAACATTATAATCGATATTTAAATTCCCAACAAGATTGGTTGAACCCGCAAAAAATCCCGTATGGAAGGTTCCTGTAGTTCCACCGGTACGGCTGTTCAACACAATGTTATTTTGCATATTAAAAGTACCGGTTGCACTTGTTGAACTTTTTACAATACCTGCGGTGATAACATTATTGGCTGTCCCTCCGGTATGATTTCCGCCGATGTTTATTGAATTATAAAAAACATTTGAAGTGTATTCATTCGCACCGCTAAACTGAATAGCATATATAGAAGTCTTAGTACCATTATCCAGCGTCAAACTAATAAAATTATTTACGATATTGAGCACACTTCCAACTGCCATACTTCCTGATATTCCACGAACTGTACTAGTACCAGTTGATTGAAGATCATACATTTTATTTCCGACTATATCGAGATTTAAAACTGCGCCAAAAATTACTCCAGTCGGTGTTGTGCTATATCCGGCAGTTTGCCAAAACTCGTTTTTTTCGATAACCGTATTATTGGAACTTGATAAAACCCAAACACCAGCATAAGACCAGTCATAAATTTTGTTTTTGTAGATGTAATTTGAATTGTTCGGATTTGCAGTAGTGCCGGCGAATCCAATACCAGATCTACCACCAACTATTTCATTAAAAGCAATATAGTTGAAAGAGTTGCCAATTGAATTCGAAACTGATGTTCCAATTTCGATTGCACGTGGTCCGGCGGTGTTCTGTGTGCTATTAATGATTTTACAATATTGAATACTATTGTAAGTTGCACCATCCAATAATCGCAGAGTGAAGGAACTTGATGTTGTAGCCAAATTTTGAATTGTTAGATTAATTGAACTACCAATCCCACCCGCTCTACCATCAAGTGTAATGTAATCAGCATTTGAAAACAAAATGATTGGTTGACCACTTGCAGTTCCGCCAACAGTTGCAGTTGTTACACCCGCTTTTGGTCGGATTGTAACGTTATTTGTAGCGGATGCGCTATCTCGCATTGTCAAAGTTATTGGAAAAACTTCTATAGCGCCTGTATATGAAGAAGTTATTTCTATATTATAACTTTGATTAAGCGGATTTGGTACTGCATTATATGCAGCTTGAATTGAATTATGAGAACTGACCAATACCCCTGCCGATGTTGACAATTCAACTGAATTATCCTGCGCATTCACATTTGAACAAAATGCGAATAGTGTAAGTATAACGTAGATCGTTTTAATCATGGTTGATCCTTTCTTTGAATTGAGACTGAGCTAAAATAAATAAAGTTTTTCACATGTGCATCATTTTTTTAGTTGAATAATAATTCTGATGGAGAATGAAATTGCCTTTAAATTTATTGTAGTTTGAAGTTTTATGCAAATAAGGGGCAACTCCTTCGGATGTGTTTGACTATACAACATCTCTACTTAATATATACAATCATTTTCTCAGTATAAATTATTTTTCGCAAAACAGGTTATTATGTGTGCGGAATAAACAACAGTAAACCTGGTCTCAAATTGGGTTTTTATTTTTATAGAATGACATCTAAAATCAATTTGGAGTGGAGACATTTGGAGGACTAAGAAAATGGCAATTTTTAAAGTAAATTTAAATGAGTTTTTTTAGCGCTGGCATTCATTTAACAAGTTTTGTTATCATTTCAGCAAGTTACGTAATGCATCAAACAGATTGTCAAACGAAAATTTATAGCCGAGTTCGATAGTTCTTTTCGGATAAACAAATTGGCTTGCCAGAACTGCACTTGCCCCTTCGCCAAGCATAAATCTGAGTATAAATTCGGGCACATTAAAGATTGAAGGACGAAAAAGAATTTTCCCTAATGTTTTTGAAAACCCCTTCATTGAAATTGGATTAGGTGAAGTCCCGTTTACAGCTCCAATTACATTTTTATTTTCTAAAGTATAGATATATAAATTTACAATGTCATCAATGTGAATCCATGAAAACCCTTGTTTGCCGCTTCCTAACGGTCCCCCCAAAAACAATTTAAATGGAAGAAGCATTTTCTTTAGGGCTCCTCCCTCTTTGCTTAATACTATTCCTGTACGAATTGTAACATTTCGAACTCCAAATTTTTCAACTTTATTAGCCTCAAATTCCCATACTTTGCAAACATTCGATAGAAAATCATCGCCTAAAGAAGAATATTCGTCTAATTTTTCATCTCCCCTATTGCCATAAATTCCAATTGCCGATGATGAGATAACGACTTCCGGTTTTTCAGTAAGATTCCCGATTGAGTTTACGATTAAACGGGTGGATATTTCACGACTTTTATAAATTGTATCCTTATACTTATCTGTCCATCGTTTAGCGGCAACATTAGCGCCAGAAAGATGAATAACTGCATATGCCCCAATTAGAATATCGGAGTAATCTTTGTTTTCATAATCGTTCCAATAAATAATCTCATTTATTTCCGGTAAGATTTTTTTTGCAGACAGCGGATTTCGGCTCAATAGTTTTACATTATAACCCCTTAGCAGCAATGTTTTACACAGTTGCTTACCTATCAATCCCGTCCCCCCTGTAACTACAATAGTTTTCTTAGTCATAACTAACTTTTCTTAAAATTGAGTTGTTTAATTCATTTAGAATCCGTTAATGTGTCAATAACATTATTTTATTCCGAATCGTTCAAAATATTTTTTAACCGTTCCTCCGAAAGGTATAGAATATTAATTTCATATTCTTCATTTTAATGAATCAATATTAATTAATTTTCCATCTGCAGAGGATTTTCTTTAATGGAAGACCAAGAACAAGCATCATATAAAATTACCGATAACGGTAAAATTCTTAATTACATTTCCCCCCTACTTAGCTTAATCACTGAATCATCGTTTTATAAAAACAAAAAATTGTTTTATTCGGTAGTCGCCGTTTTAGTTCTACTCATTATTTTCATTCTCACCTCATTTGATGAAAGCACCGAATCAATTCCAACCTTCAAAGTTAAGCGCGATAATTTTTTAGTAGCGATAATTGAAAGTGGGGAGATTTCCGCTAAGAATGCTACATCGATTTCGACACCGAGAGTAAGAGGGAATTTGAAGGTTGTTTATCTAGTCCCCGAAGGAACTTATGTAAATGCAAATGATACCGTAGTTAGGTTTGACCCCACTGAAGCACTTAATAATCTTCGCGATGCAGAATCAAAACTCGAATTAGCTCTTTCTGAAAAATCAAAAGTTTTGGCAAATCTAAAGTCAACAATCACGAGAACCGAATCAGACCTAAGGAGTTCAGAATTAACTTATGAACTGTCTAAATTAAATCTTGAACAAATGAAGTTTGAAGCTGCTATTAAACAACAAGAATCAAAACTTCAACATCAGAGGAACGAATTAAGTTATTTAAAAGCTAAGCAAGAGCTTGAATCACAAAATATTATTCAGAAATCGGAATTGGCTAAAGTTGAAATAGAAGTCCAACAAAAAAGGACCGATCTCGATCGAGCGAAACGAGATCTTGAAATGTTGACTCTTACTGCCCCGAAAGAAGGGCTTGCAGTTTATGAAACTAATTGGAGCACTGGAAGAAAAATTACAACCGGTGATACCCCCTGGCCCGGAATGACTCTAATTAGTTTACCCGATCTTTCATCAATGCAAAGTATAACTTTTGTAAATGAGGTTGATGTAAGCCGTGTTAGAAAAGATCAAAAAGTGATTGTTAAACTTGATGCATTTCAAGATAGTAGTTTCCAAGGAAAAATTTCTTCCGTAGCTTCATTGGGAAAAAGTAAGGATAATAATTCTTCAATAAAAGTATTCGAAATTTTGGTTGATATATTATCCCAATCTGAAATTTTGAAACCGGGGATGACAACAAGTAATAAAATTGTTGTAAATGAAATTTCATCAGTCTTGTTTGTTCCTCAAGAAGCGGTTTTTGAAAAAGATGGAAAGAAAGTCGTTTATATAAAAAACGGTTCGTCTTTTGATGAAGAATTCGTCGAACTTGGTGAAAAAAGTGACAATTATATTATTGTCATAAAGGGAATAAAAGAAGCTGATGAAGTTGCATTACGTGATCCAACAATTACACAAGAAAACATTGGATCGGAAGCAGAAAATGAAAATAATGTTGCAATCCCTAACGGTGACGAATAATGAATCGAAAAGAATCGTTCATTATCGGAGTGAGAGGACTCCTGGCTAATAAATTAAGAGCTGCATTAACTATGCTTGGAATTCTTTTCGGTGTAGCCGCGGTAATTGCGATGATGTCGATTGGTGAAGGAGCGCGTCAAGAGACTCTTCAACAGATTGAATTATTGGGTACGAATAACATAATCATAAATCGTGTCACAAAAATCACCAAAAGTAATGGCGCTAAAGCATCTTATTCAGCAGGACTTACTTTAAAAGATGCTGAATCTATCTTGGAGTTAAACCCTCTAGTTGAATCTGTAACTCCTGTAAGAGAAATGGATATGTCGGTAGCATATAGGTCAACGATTGAGGAATTTAAAATCATCGGGACAACCTCTTCTTATCCGAATACCTTTAATACAAAAATCCTTCAAGGCTCTTTCTTTAAAGAATTTCATGGTGCTGATTATTCCAATGTATGTATAATCGGTCCGGGGATTAAAGAAAAATTCTTCAAGTTTGAAGACCCAATTAAGAAGAAAATTAAGATCGGAGACTTGTGGTATGATATTATCGGAGTTGCTGCTCCTAAAAATATTTCTTCGACAGGGATGAAGAGTTTAGGGATACGTAATTTTAACGATGATATATACATCCCGCTTGCAACGATGCTTTATAAAACTCAAAAAATAGATCCTGCTGCTTCTTCCAACATGAATATGTTTAGAGGAGGAATGGATGAGTTGGCAAAGACTATTGATAGAAATTCTATTGATCAACTAACGATAAAAGTAAAAAATAGTGATCACCTAAAAGAAGCCGCCTTACTCACTCAAAGAATTCTTGAACGCCGTCATTTCGGGACAAAAGATTTCGAACTCATTTTACCCGAACAACTACTTGAGCAAAAACAAAAAACTCAAAAGATTTTCAATGTAGTTATGGGAGCAATTGCGGGGATATCATTGTTAGTCGGTGGTATTGGAATTATGAATATAATGTTGGCAAATATCCTTGAACGAACACGAGAAATTGGTATTCGAAGAGCCGTCGGAGCTACAAGGGCTGACATACTGGGACAGTTTATGTCCGAAGCTGTAACCATTTCAATATTGGGCGGTATACTTGGAATAATCGTCGGTTTTATTCTGACGGCATTAATCTCGACTTATGCTGAATGGAATACTATCATTTCTCCAATTTCTATTGTGCTTGCTTTTTTTGTATCGGCAGCTACAGGAATTGTTTTCGGAATCTATCCGGCAAAAAAGGCAGCAGATAAAAATCCAATCGAATCATTAAGGTATGAATAATGAAATTTCTTCTTAATAACAAAATAAGTGGTAAAATCTTTTTAGTTGCTTTTTTTCTTTTATCAAGTAATTTATTGTTTGCACAAAAGGTGTTAAGCTTAGAAGATGCACTATCAATAGCATTAAAAGAGAGTTATTCAATTCAGTCTTCATTTTATGCATTAGAAAGTTCTCAAAAAAATTTAGAGGCATCAAAGATGGGTTTGAGAACATCGGTGAATCTTGAATTCGATTTACCTAGATACTCAAGAAGTTTGCAAAGTCAATTTAATATCATATCAGGAAAAGAAGAATTTTTTGAAGTTGGTAATACAACTATTGAATCTCGAATATTTTTTAATCAGCCTATTGCTTATACAAACGGAACGTTTTCTTTGATTGGTTCTTTATTCGGAAGAGACCAGCTTAATATGACAGGTAATACAAACCGAGACTATTATTCAAATCTGAGTTTCCGTTTAAGACAACCTTTATTTACATTTAATTCGCAAGCAGCAAGTTTGCAGCGGGCAGAAATAAATCTTGAAAAATCCCAGCGTAATTATACAAGAGCTGAACGCGAAATAATTTACATGGTAACATCAAGTTTTTATAATCTATTTCAGGCCAAAAAGAGTGTTGAAATAGCTAATGAACGGGTTAAACAGACTCAAGCATCTTATGAAACAGCTATGAATAAATTCAAAGCCGGATTAATAGCTGAGGTGGAAGCACTCCAACTTGAGGTCGATTTATCGGCAAGTAAAAACGAACTCCTAAATGCTGAATCACGGTTTGAAGAATTAAATAACGAATTTAAATTACTGATCGGACTACCGCTTTCTGAGATTATAGATGTATCCGCTTCAATTAATTATACACCGATTGAGGTTGATGAATCTAGTGCAATTTCAATCGCATTAAACAACCGACCTGAAATAAAAAATACCGAAGCAGATATTACTCTCAGCGGGTTGGCAGTAAGCGAAATTTATTCAAGAGGAAATATTAGTGCTTTACTTTCCGCAAATTATGGTGTGAATAAAAATGATCAGCAATTTAAAGACATATTTAAACAACTGGCAGAGGATAGAAGTATTACATTTACAATTGCTGTCCCAGTCTGGGATTGGTCGAAAAATAAGCGTGAAGTTGAATCGGCTGAAGCCAATTTAAAAATTGCACATCTAACAAAAAAGAATCAAAGCGAACAAATAGAAAAAGAAGTCCGATCTGTCCTCAATAAACTTAGATCAGCAAAAGCGCGTGTTGAAGTTTTAAGTAAAAGTGTTGAACTTGCTCAAAAAAGTTATGACATTAGCATCTCAAGATTTGATGCGGGGACTATCACTAGCTTCGATCTATCACAACTGCAACTAAGATTAACTGATGCTAAAACAAATAGTTTAAATGCTCTTATCGATTATCTTCTTGCGGTCGCTGATCTTTCAAGAAAAACTTATTATAATTATTAAAAGTAAAAGGATTTTATTGACAGCAGATATAGTTGGATTTTTAGCAGCCATTTGTACAACTTCGGCATTCTTCCCGCAAGCATATAAAGTTTATAAAACCAAACGAACGAGAGATATTTCTCTTGGAATGTTTTGGTTAATGTTAATAGGTACTGTGTTGTGGTTGATTTACGGATTAGTTATAAATTCACTGCCAATTATTTTAGCAAACATGATTACACTAAATTTGGCCGGATACATCCTTTATAAGAAAATCAAGTATCGAAACAAAGAATACTTTCAATGATACGACTCTTCGTTTTTATCCTCAACACTTATTGGTTCCCAACTTAAACCATCACACGGAAGATATTCACGAGTAGGATGCTCATCAAGTTTTAGACAGAGAACTGCAGTTTCATCAAAATATTTGCATGAAGAACAAAGAGTTGATTCAATTATATCTTTATTTCTTTCCTTAAAAAGATTGTACTGAATAATCGCGGGATGAAGTACAACACCATAAATCAACAAAAAAGAGACACTCCACCAGAGAGAATAATCTAGGTATGAATTTAAAATCCAAATTACAGGAATTATTATGGCAATTCGTATCAATCCCCAATAAATTATTGCTCCCATAAATTTTGCTCATCTTGAATTATTTAATAGATGCCATTAACTTAGCAAGTAGATTTAGGAAATCAAAAGCAATTATTCCTCTGAGCCGTTCAAAATCAATAAAAACTCTTCATCATATTATTCAGATTCATATCATTTTTACTAAAAAGTTTTTGGTGATTTCACTATTTTAGGTTTGCAATTTTTTATTAGAATTAAGGAAGAATCATGCTAACAAGAAAATACTATTTGATAATCATTTTATTCATTTTTACAGCACCTGCATTTGCACAATCTGGTGGACTTAATTTTACTCTCGCATTTCCTGATGGTGAGTTCAAAGATCAGCTAAAAAGAACCGGGTTGGGATTGAGTATTGAGGGACTTGTTTTGGGACCAAATGAATATTCTCCTTTTGGTATTGGCGCAAATTTTAGTTTCTTAAACTATGGAAGCGAAAGCCGTCGTGCACCATGGAGTAATACAATTCCTGATGTAACAGTTGATGTTGAGAGATCCTACAATCTCATGCAATTTCACCTTCTTTTTAGAATAGCACCTACCATGAATGTGGTGAGACCGTATATTGATTTACTTTTTGGTGGTTCATACCTCTTTACTGAAACAAAAGTTATCTCAACAAATAGAGGAGAAGAAGTTACAAGTTCAACCAATTTTGATGACTTTGCTTGGAGTTATGGTTTTGGTGGTGGTATCATGTTCAAGGTTTATGAAAATCCTAATGAAAATTTAGGCAAAGTTTATGTCGATTTAAAAGTTAGAATGCTGAAAGGTTCGACAGCGGAATATCTAAAGGAAGGTTCTGTAGTTGTCAATCCGGCTAATGGGACAGTTACATATTATACCTCCCGCTCAAAGACCGATTTGATTACCGCACATCTCGGTGTAGTTGCATACTTTAGTTCCTTCGGAAATTTTTAACATCCAATAACTTCTAAGTTTATTTTTTAGCATATTTGGTCTATCAAAAATAATGATGGTAGACCAAATATGAACTTGCTTCGTTTTAATATTCTGATTTCACTTTTAACATTTTCAACCATAATAATGGGGCAGGAAGTGTTTGAAAGTTCGGAATGTTCAAGAAAAGCCAATTTTAGAAATAAGCAAAAATTAGATGTAAATTATCCGGGGGATCAATCTATTGAGATAAAATATTACAAGCTTGAGATTCAGGTCTTTTTGCAACCTAATTCGATTTCAGGCAAAGTACAAATCACTTCTTCGATAATGATGCCTCAGCTGCAATCCGTTTTCTTCGATTTGAACAACTCATTTACGGTCTCTTCAGTAAAAATTAACAGTAACAATGTTTCATTTACACATGCAAATAATCAACTTATAATTCAACTTGATCGGATATACAATATGCAAGAGGAATTTACTGTTGATATTGAATATGCAGGAATTCCCGGTACAAGTGGATTCGGCAGTTTTGTTTTTAGTCAACATAACGGACAACCGGTTATTTGGTCACTTAGTGAACCTTATGGTGCAAGTGAGTGGTGGCCCTGTAAAGATACTCCAGCAGACAAGGCAGATTCATCTGATGTGAATGTGAGAGTTCCTTCAACTTTAATCGCTGTTTCAAATGGAAAACTAATTAATGTTATCGATAATGGAGACCAAACGAAAACTTATAAATGGAAAAATTCATATCCGATTGCACACTACCTGATTTCTGTTGCCATTTCAAACTATTATGAATACCTGACTCATTTTCATCACACACAAACTGATTCAATGCCGGTAGTACACTATATTTATCCTGAAAATTTTAACACTCTAAAAACTAATCTGGACAAAACCATTCCAATGTTAGAAATTTTTACAGAAACTTATGGTGAGTATCCATTTATAAATGAAAAGTATGGGCACGCTCAGTGCGGTTTTAATGGTGGAATGGAACATCAAACTATATCATCAATGGGAGCATTTTCGGAGACAATTATTGCGCACGAGCTTGCTCATCAATGGTTTGGCGATAAGGTTACTTGTAAAGATTGGCAAAATATTTGGCTCAACGAAGGTTTTGCTACTTATTCGGAAGGAATTTTCTTACAAAACTATTATGGTAACTCGAGGTTTAATCAATTCATAAATGAAAAAATGAGTAGTGCTAAACTTGCATCCGGTTCTGTTTACGTTCAGAATATAAGCAGTGTCTCAAGTATTTTTAATTACAATAGATCTTATGCAAAAGGAGCAATTATTCTTCACATGCTGCGTGGTATATCCGGTGACTCCTTATTTTTTAAAATTCTTCAAGATTACAATTCAGCACCCCACCTTGCTTATAATGTTGCAACTACTGAAGATTTCCAGTTAATTGTTGAAGCAGTTTTAATGAAGCCGATGGACTATTTTTTTCAACAGTGGATTTATGGTTCCGGATTTCCTAGCTATAATGCTTATTGGACAAACTCTCAATTAAGTGGAGAGTTGAATAAAGTATCGCTTTCATTAACTCAATCAACAAATTCTAACCCTGCATATTTTACTATGCCGATTCAAGTGAAAGTCATCACTTCGTTGACTGATACTATAATTACTATTTTCAATGATTTTCAAATTCAAAACTTTGATCTTGTGGTAAGAGGAATCCCGCAACAGGTAATTCTCGATCCGAATAATTATATTTTAAAAAGTATTGTAATAACAGATGTTGAAGAGACAACAAATATTCCGGTTTCAATTTCCTTAGAACAAAATTTTCCAAATCCTTTTAACGGAACTACCATAATTCAGTTTTATTTACCATACGAAGACAGAGTAAATTTGGAATTATTTGATATACAAGGTAAATTAGTAAAGGTTTTGATAAACGAAAAACTGAGTTCGGGTTTTCACGACTGCAAAATTAATTTACCGAGTTTATATGCCGGAGTTTATTTTTATAAGTTATCTACAACCAATAATTTTTTAGTTAAGAAGATGATCTACATTCCATAAATAGAGAGGATACCATGAAAAAAATGATTCTTTTTTTATTGATTGCATTAATGCAATTTGTATACGCTCAACAAAAACCCAGCATAAGCTTTGTGGATGCACTTCTGACATCAGAAGAAAATCCAATTTTAACAAAACAGGCCCAACTTGAAACACAAAGATTAAATATTCCACATTCCATTTATCTACCTGTCGGAATTTTTATTCAAGCCACGTTACTGGAAAACAACAAACCAGTTTTTACTATTATAAAAGATTTAATCAATCCATATAATCAAAGTGAAACAGCCTTTTTTGAAGAAATTGAATCAAAGTATGATTTAACAACTGCTCGTCTACATTATACAAACGGATTAGTTACAAATCAGACACTTGGTTTTCCACCCCAAAACGAAGAGAGTTCTTCGGGTGCAGTTGATTTTTTAATGTTTTTGGAATCAACAGGAGATAGAGTTATCACAATTGATAAGCAAACAGGTGATGTAATCAACATGAATTTTATTCCATCAAATACCGGCAACCTAAACACTCCTGTCGAAGCAAGACTAAGTCCGCTAGGTAGGATTACAATATCTGATCAATTAGTTGATGTAGTTCAGGGGTTTGACACACTCGGCAATTACCTTGGTATTTTTGCTCCAGCAGGTGGAGTAGATACATCTATCACCGACAATTTGAGAGGACATGCTTACCGCCAAAATGGAAATTTGCTTGTAACAGTGGCATCAGGATCAAATGCGAACAGTATTGCTGAATTTGATCCTAACGGTATTTATCTAGGTCGATTTATTGGAGTAGGCTCGGGAGGATTAAACAGTCCCTACTCGATACTTTTTAGATCTAACGATATTTTGGTTTCAACTTCTGGAAGCGATGCACTTCATCGATATGATTTCAATGGAAATTATTTAAACAACTTATGGACAAGCACTTCGTCAAGCTTTTTTGGTCAGCAAATGCATGAAATAGAAGATGGTAAAATTATACTCGCTGATTTCGGTGTCGGTGGTGGGTTGCGTTTCTATTCATCAGCAGGTGATTCTATTGGAATTTTTATTCAAACAACCGCTGTGAGAGGTTGTTATAAATTAGGGAATGGTAATTATTTGTTAACAAACGCTTCAGGACTTCACGAAATCAATGGCTCTAACGGTGCTGTGGTCAGAACAATCGTAAGCGGTGCTGCAGGGCGTTTTGTTAATTCATTTGATAGAGGAAATATTGTCCCCGTTGAACTAACTTCATTCAATGCTGAACTTAATGGAAGCAGTGTTATACTTAATTGGGTTACCTCCTCAGAAACGAATAATAAAGGATTTTATTTAGAGAAAAGTTTAAATAAAGATAATTGGATTGAATTTGCTTTTGTTTCTGGTCATGGAACATCAACTCAAAATAACAGATATATCTATGTTGACACTAATCCATATTCGGAAGTTGCTTATTACAGACTGAAACAAGTTGACTTTGACGGTTCGTACAGTTATTCCAAGGAAGTTGAAATAGATTTGTTGCCCGAAAAATTCGAATTATCCCAAAACTTTCCGAATCCTTTTAATCCGACGACCACAATAAGTTGGCAGGTTGCAAAAAAATCCGCAGTTACTTTAAAGATTTACGATATGCTGGGTAACGAAATAACTACTTTAGTTAATGAGGTTAAAGAATCGGGAAGGTATCAAGTAGAGTTTAATTCTTCTGGTTTATCAAGCGGAATTTATTTTTATAAATTGCAGGCTGGTGATTTCACTTCGACTAAAAAACTCGTTGTTCTGAAATAAACGTATTACAATAAAAAGGGTTCTCCTTTGAGAACCCCTTTTTCACTTTAATTTATTGAGCTGTCTAATTTTGTCCATCATCTCCAATTTAGAAAGTAGTATAAATCAAATAGAATCCACCAAAAATTACAAGCAGACCGCAAACTCTCTTAATCCAGATTATAGTTTTTGATTCTTCCGACCAGTTTAAATATTTCTGAACTTTTCCGGCTAAAGTTCCGGCGCCAACAATAACTGCACAATGTCCAACTCCAAATGCAACCAGTAAAAACATTGCCGAAAAATAATCAGTTTGAGCTGTCTGAAAAACGATCCCAAGAACCGGAGCCATGTATGCAAATGTGCATGGACCGAGTGCAATTCCAAATAGCAGCCCAAAGATAAATGCAGCTAATAATCCCTTTGACTTTGTCTTCTTTAAACCTGCATTGTTCCAATCAAGCTTAATTATATCCAACAAATAAAGACCCACTAAAAAGAATATTCCTGCAACCAGGTAATTTCCGATGCTTCCGACATCCCCCATTAATCTGCCAAGTGAAGCTGTAATAATTCCGATTGCTGCAATTGTAATAAGAATACCGACGGAAAAAACTAATGAGATATAAAAAGTTCTTCCTACA
Organism: Ignavibacteriales bacterium; assembly: GCA_020061995.1. The sequence continues at coordinate 15,214 of JAGUXE010000318.1, forward strand.
GTTATCTTTCCTTGAGAGCTGATATATCCCACCACTAAAGGTATACTTGATAGATGGCAGGGGGAAAGCAAAATGCTTAAGATGCCCCAAATAAAAGAAGCCATTAGTGCAAGCCAGTAACTCCCCATCATGGCTTCATATAAATAAGTAAATAGTCCTTCGAACATTCATTCTCCTCTGACAGAATTCTTCATTTCGCTGAAATTAAGATTACATTATTTCTTCGGCTTCAAGCCTTTGCCTTGTAAAATTTTATCTATTTCGGTTTCAGGATAAAATCCTTCGTGGCGGTGAAATTCTTTACCGTTTTCATCAAGGAAAACTTGTGTTGGAATTAATTTTATCTTGTAATGGTTTGCGTATTTCTTTTGCTCTGATGTCCATACATCATAAAAAATCACTTTTACTTGATTCCCATATTTTTCTTCAATCGCTTTCATCACCGGAACCATTTGCTTACAAGGGATACAATTCACAGAACCGAGTTCAACAAATGTAACTTTCGCTTTAGTTGTCTTTGTTTTCTCATCTTTTTTTTCAGAAAGGATTGAACTAAAAACTGAAGTTGAAACGAATAATACTATTAATAAAAATAAAATCCCCTTTTTCATTCTCTAACTCCTTAACCAATTAATAATTTGATCATCTTTTGGAATAATACCTGCACTAACAACTTTTTCGTTAACAACTAATCCAGGCGTCATCATTATCCCGTAATTCATCATCTCATTAATATCGGTGACTTTTTCAATTGCAGCATCAATATTATTTTTACTGACAAGTTCTCTAACTTTTGTTTCGAGAGTTTGGCACTTTTTACATCCTGTGCCTAGGATTTTAACTGAAATCATTTTTTTACTCCATTATGTGTTTTGATTTATTTCCCTAATATTTAAGGACAAACATTTGGTGCTTTTACATCACCTTCACTTACCTCACCTTTAAAATATTTTCTCTGAAAGAATAATGCAACATTAACAAGCGCTATTAATACAGGGACTTCCACAAGTGGACCAATAACAGCTGCAAACGCTTCCCCACTGTTTATTCCAAAGACTGCAATTGCAACTGCGATAGCCAATTCAAAATTGTTGCTCGCTGCTGTGAATGAAAGTGTCGCCGTTTTCGAATAATCGGCACCCACTTTTTTACCCATATAAAATGAAACTAAAAACATTATTACAAAATAGAGTAATAGAGGTATTGCAATTCGTACAACATCAAGTGGAATTTTTACAATGTATTCACCTTTAAGTGAAAACATTACAACTATTGTGAAGAGTAGTGCTATTAATGTGATTGGAGAAATCTTTGGAATAAATTTCTTTTCGTACCATTCTTTATTTTTAAGTTTTAGAAGAACAAAACGTGTTATCATTCCGGCAATGAATGGTATTCCGAGATAAATAAATACACTCTCTGCAATTTGTCCGATTGTTATATCTACAGCAAATGTTTGTAACCCGAGCCAATTTGGTAATACAGTTAAAAATACATAAGCGTAAACAGAGAAAAATAAAACTTGAAATATGGAGTTGAATGCTACCAAACCGGCGGCATATTCGGTGTCTCCTTTTGCCAGTTCATTCCAAACAATTACCATTGCAATGCAGCGTGCTAATCCAATCAAAATTAATCCTGCCATATATTCAGGGTAATCCTGCAAGAAAATTACCGCAAGTGCAAACATTAATATCGGTCCGATTATCCAATTCTGAACAAGTGAGAGGGAAAGGACTTTTACATTTTTAAAAACATCTCCTAACTCTTCATACTTAACTTTTGCAAGTGGCGGGTACATCATTAATATTAATCCAATTGCGATTGGAATATTTGTGGTACCGCTTTGGAATGTATTCCAGAAATCAACTACTCCGGGGAATAAATAACCTGAGAAAACACCTATAAACATGGCGAGGAATATCCACAGCGTTAAGTATCTATCTAAGAATGAAAGTTTTTTTGTTAGTGAACTCATTTATTTCCTTTCAGAATATTTTTTTGTTATCGCTAAAATACATATTGACAAAATAGATGATAGCAGAAAAAATAATTGCAGCCGGAATGATTACAATCCATTTATTTACACCGAGTAAGAAGAAAATATCGCCATTGATTTCACTGGATAAGAATAATTGTTTAACAGGTTTAATTGTTAAAGCGTAAAGCAAAATTCCAATAGCCATTCCAAATAGAGCTAATATTGAATCCTTTTTACCTTCACCAATTCTAGCAGCCAAAGTGCCGGGGCAATAACCGAGAATCCCCATTCCGGTACCAAATATCAATCCACCTACAAGCTTTCCCCAATCAAGATTTTTGGGAACAACTTTTAACAATCCAAAATCACCGAGTAAATGGAACAGAATCATTGAAGAAGTAACTGCTGTGAGCATAAATTTTAAAATCTTGAAGTCTTTTAAAAGTAACATTCCCATAACTCGAGGATATTTGGTTACTCCGGTCCTAACTAAAATGTAACCAAAAATAAACCCGGTGATCAAACCAAAAAATAAATTAATTATTAACATCACTGCCTCCAACTTTTGGATATAGAAGTTTTGCAGTTACTATTCCCGCAGCGAAAAACGAAATGCCAGCGACAATACTGCCGAGTGATAAATGTGCCCATCCTTGCAAAATATTTCCGGTTGTGCAGCCCGAAGCTAACGCCGCTCCGTATCCTAATAATATACTTCCGACCAAAACAAAAGCATATCTCTTCGCAATACTTTTGCCATGATATTTTTCCCACACCGCAGGAATGTTTTCACTATAAGAAGTTCCACTTATTTTAGAAGCGGTAAATCCACCAATTATCAAACCAATTATTAAGAAAAACTCAATAAATGCATCCGGTTTTTCGCTAAATCTTTTAATTACCGGATTCTCGTTTAATCCACCAAACAGTGAACCAAATTTTGCGGCAATGTACCCGAATCCGGCTGTTATTCCGAAGGGATAATTGCGATCTGCAATTGATGCAAAAATAAAATAAGTCGCCACCGATAAGAGTGAAACAAAAATTCCACCTTTAAACCAATGCCATTCTTTTGAATTATCAACTTCCATTTTTATTCCCTTTAATTAATATCTTTTAACCAATGTTCTAATGTTGATTTTGTTGGGATTTTTCCGCTGACGAGGACTTTTTCATTAACTACTAATCCTGGAGTAAGCATAATTCCATAGTCAAGAAATTTTTCACGATCAGTGATCTTCTCAACATTTGCTGTAACATTTTCAGCGACAACTTCCTTTACCATGTTTTCAAGCTTAATACAGTTTGCACATCCGGGACCAAGAACTTTAATATCTAACATTTCTCATTTCCTTTCTTCTCTTAGTGGTTCTCCGTGAGACCTCTGTGGTGCTCAGTGTAACAAAGAGGACAACGGAGAAAACACTGAGTGCCACAGTGTTATTTCAATTCGTTTAAATAAAATTTGTAAAAATCATTTTTTATTTCATCTCTAATTCTTCTGAACACTTCTAGGACTTCTTCTTCACTTCCAACAGCATCTGCCGGGTCTTCAAAACCAATGTGAAGTTGTTTTCCTACTTTTCCAAGAAAAACCGGACAAGTTTCTTTTGCATTATCACATACAGTAATTACAAAATCTAATTCATCGTTTATGAACTGATCTGAATGTTTCGGAAAGTTTTTCCTTAAATCAATTCCGACCTCATTCATAACTTGAATTGCTATTGGATGGACTTGATTTGATGGTTTTGTTCCCGCAGAAAACACCTCAAGTTCGGGATCAAATGATTTTAGAAATCCCTCCGCCATCTGGCTTCGACAGCTATTCCCCGTACATAGAATTAATATTTTTTTCTTCATTTTACTTCCTTTCTGATTTTTTGGTTACTCTGAACTTCTCTGTGTATGTTTTTTATATTTTCCATTATTAAAAAAATGTTCCATATATCATTCCACTGATTGTAGCCATAACAATTACCAACGACACAAACACAATTGTTTTTTGAGTCCCCATAACACTTCTAATTACAAGCATATTAGGAAGAGACAGAGCCGGACCGGCGAGTAGTAATGCAAGTGCAGGACCTTTTCCCATTCCGCTTGATATTAATCCTTGGATAATTGGAATTTCGGTTAGAGTAGCAAAGTACATGAACGCACCGACTACAGAAGCAAAAAGATTAGAGAAGAAGGAATTTCCTCCAACAAAAGTTGTAATCCATTCATTCGGTATTATTCCTTGCGGGTTACCCTGCGACCCTAATAAAAATCCGGCTACCAACACACCTGCAGCAAGTAAGGGCATAATCTGCTTAGCAAATCCCCACGTCTCCCCTAACCATTGATTTGGTTCATCTTTACTGTAACTTAATGTTATAGTTGTTACAGCAACACCGATAATAAAAGGGATTATCGGATTATCATAAAATAAAAATGCAGCTATGATGACAGCTAAAGTTCCAAGAAGAACAAAAACCTTTTTTACTTTTATTATGTAAATCATCGAAAGTGCAAATCCGATTCCGAATAAAGAAGTAATAAACCATTTGTTGGCAAACATGAAATACCAGAATCCTTCTTGAGTATTTGCTGGTTTCCCCCAATTAACAAATACAAGTATTGCAACCAGAATGAAAAAATGGAGAGCCGTTTGCCAGATTGGTCTTTCTTCAGGTACATCAGGCATAGCAAGTTGCGCAGCAGCTTTTTCTTTTTCTTCCTTGCGATAAATAAATGACATTATCAGACCAATAATTATACTGAAAGAAACTGCCCCGATTATTCTTGCAACTCCTAATTCAAAACCAAGTATCCTTGCAGTCAAAATGATCGCAAGTATATTTATTGCTGGGCCCGAATATAAGAATGCAACTGCGGGTCCTAAACCGGCACCTCTTCTATGAATACTTGAAAATAAAGGGAGTATTGTGCACGAACAAACCGCAAGGACAGTACCTGAAACTGCCGCAACCAGATAAGCAATCCACTTTTTTGATTTCGCCCCAAAGTATTTTACAACAGCTGCCTGACTTATAAATACCGCAATAACTCCGGCAATAAAAAATGCGGGTATTAAGCATAAAAGGACATGCTCTTGTGCATACCACTTTGCAAGGACAAAAGCTTCATTAAGTGCAGATTTAAAATTCGCGTTTTCTATGGGCATAAAGTATGCGAATATGAAAAATCCCGTTATCCAAAGAAAACTTTTATATTCTTCTTTCCAATTCATTATTCTATCAATTCGTTTATGATCGAAATATTATTTATTTTGAACAGATTACGTTTCTGTCAGAGTCCATTACTTTTTTCTTATCGTTAATTATTGCATCTTCATCAGCAATCCAAAAATCAAGAGAAGATAAAAGAGCCGCAATTCTGGAATCTGAAGGACGAGGATTAATAAGATAGTTGACCCACTTACCCTCCTTCTCTTCTAGTATGAAACCATTTTCCTTCAATATTTTTAAATGTTGCGAAACTGTTGATGTTGCTAACTCAAGCACGTTTGTAATTTCACAAACACAAAGTGGTTTTGTTTGAAGCATTTTTAATATTCGCAAACGGTTTATATCCGATAATACTTTAAAAAATTTTGTTTTGTCTTCTATCACTGCCATCCCTTATTAATTCATTTCGTTGACTAACGAAATATAAGTATCGCCGAACTAATTGCAAATACATTTAAAACACCTTTATAATAGACTTTAGAAAAAAGTTATCCGATATTTCTATAGTATTTTTTAAACTACTGGAGGTCTGTTGACTAGATTAATTAAACAAATAAGTTTTATACTTTTTCTTGCTTCTCTACTAAGCCATAATTCAATGCCGCAAACGAAGGAAATCAATGATGGGCTTAAAAAATTCTACGATTCATATAAAGTAGAGGGTTCGTTTATTCTGTATGATTTAAACAATGACCATTATATTTATTACAATCCCGATAAAATTAAAACGCCTCTAACACCTGCATCAACATTTAAGATATTGAATTCATTGATTGGAGTTGAAACTGGTGTTATTAAAGATGAGAATCATGTTATTAAATGGGACGGCATAAACCGAGAATATTCTTTTTGGAATAGAGACCACAATTTGCAATCAGCTTTTCAAAACTCAGTAGTTTGGTATTATAGAGAGTTAGCTCGTCAAGTTGGGAGTGAGAGGATGCAAGCTTTTATTGATAAAGTTGAATTCGGAAATAAAAATATCTCAGGGGGCATAGACAATTTTTGGCTTGGAGCAGGTGGATTAAAAATTTCACCCGAAGAACAACTTAATTTTTTAGTAAGGTTCTATAAGGAGGAGCTTCCGTTTTCTTCAGAGAGTTATGGAGTCGTAAAAAAAATTATGATTGCTGATTCATCTTCCAATTACATCCTTCGAGCAAAAACGGGATGGGGAATTCAGAACGGAAAAAATGTCGGATGGTACATAGGTTACTATGAAGTTAAAAATAATGTTTATCTCTTTGTTAATTGTTTGCTCTCAGATGAAGATGATGATAACCCTAATTTCATTAGTGCTCGGAAAGAAATTGTTTATAAAATATTTAGAGAACTGAAAATAGTTGGAGAATGAGCAAAAGAGAGGGCGATGAGTAATTCCAATCTATAAAGAAACCAAAACTTAAAACAATCATCATACAATATGTTATAAAATTACATTACAATAAAAACAGAAAGAATAAAATGGAAAATACAAATCAAGTATCAATGCCGCGTATCGGCGAACAAGCTCCCGCTTTTAAAGCAGTTACAACTCAAGGCGATATAAATTTCCCACAAGATTATGCAGGCGATTGGGTAATCCTATTCAGCCATCCTGCTGATTTTACACCTGTTTGTACATCAGAGTTTATGACCTTTGCTTCAATGGAAGAAAAATTCAACAAAGCAAATTGTAAGTTAGTCGGTCTCTCTGTTGATGGTTTATACAGCCACATAGCTTGGTTAAGAACCATTAAAGAAAAAATCGAATACAAAGGGATGAAAAGTGTTGAAGTAAATTTTCCGTTAATTGAAGATATAACTATGGAGGTATCTAAAAAATATGGAATGATTCAACCCGGCGAAAGTTCAACTAAAGCTGTTCGTGCCGTCTTCTTCATCGATCCTAAAGGAATTATAAGAGCGATAATTTATTATCCGTTAAGCCTTGGTAGAAATTTTGAAGAGTTATATAGAGTAATCATTGCCCTTCAAACAGCAGATGCATTTTCTGTAGCTACACCTGCTGATTGGCAGCCGGGAGATGATGTTATCGTTCCAACTGCAGGTTCATGCGGAACAGCTAAAGATCGCATGGAAGGGAAAGAAGATATGAAGTGCTATGACTGGTTCTTCTGCACCAAACCAATCGAGAAGGAAAAAGTACTTAGTACTATTTTGAAAAAATAATAAGAGTTTAAAAAATAAGTCCATGCATATAAAAGTGTGCGGACTTCTCTTTTTAAATTAGATTAAATATTAGAACCATCAGTTCGGTAAAACCAATTTATCTCTAAAAGCAGAAGGAATTAGGGGTAGTATAATTGTAAATTCTGAACCTTTAGCTATAGTACTTTTTACTGACACTTCACCTTCTAACAATTCAATAATTCTTTTAGCAATTGTCAAACCCAAACCAACTCCTTCATAACTTCTGGTCAATCCTTCATCAGCTTGACTAAAAGCATTAAATATATGATCTATTTTGTCTTTCTCAATACCAATACCTGTATCAATTAACTTAATCTGAAAATATCTGTTTTCGTTTTCATTTATTATATGTGCACTAATAGTAATTGAACCCGAGTTTGTAAATTTAACCGCATTATCAAGAATATTATTAAGACTTATAAGTAACAATTCAGGATCAGAATAGAAATATATTTGCTCAAAAACCATATCCAGCTTAAACTCTAATCCCTTCTCTTGTATTTGATCAAGGTATTTATCTGCCAACGAATTTATTATTTGCTCAAAATCTATTCTGACAGGTTTATTGGATAACTTTTTAGTTTCGAGATCAGATAACTGCAACATTCCGTCAAGAGTTTTTAATAACCTTTGTCCTGATTGACGAATATAATCTACCATCGATGAATATTCAGGGTTAGTAATCTCAGTACTTAAAATTTGAGTAAACCCCAGAATCCCGATTAAAGGAGTACGGAATTCATGACTCATATTGCCAAGTAAATACGTTTTAAGATTATTTGATTGTTCAGCATTCAGTTTTGCAGAAACTAATTCCTCCATCACTTTTTTCTTTTCGGTGATGTCCTCCTGAATGCAAAGAAAGTTAGTAATTTTTCCGTTTAGATTTGTTATTGGAGCGATATAGAGTGATGTCCAATATTCTTCTCCATTTTTCCTTCTGTTTTTAAGTTCTGATTTCCATAACTGACTGCTTTGCTTAACTTTACCAAGAATCCCGGATTCATCAAAATCAAATTTGTCTGTATCGTTGAATTTTGGTTTCATACCGATAACTTCATCAGTAGAATAGCCGGTCAAATCAAAATATTTTTTGTTTGCGTATTGAATTATCCCATTAATCTCCAAAACCATTATTGCAGTAGGACTTTGTTCAACAGTCCACATAAATTTAAGGAGTTGTTCCTCTGCTTTTTGTCGATTTCGAACTTCGCTAACTAGAGTTGCATTGTTATCTAACAACTGCTCCGTCCTTAACTCAACACGCTGCTCTAAAAGAAAATGAGCTTTCTGTAATTCATCTTCACTTTTTTTCTTTGCAGAAATATCTGAAAAACTGAAAACTATGAATCGATCATCATTATTAGCAAGATGGGATTCTGTCATAAGAACCGGAATTAAGGTCCCATTATTCCTGTGTATAAGAGTTTCATAACCTGAAAACTCATCCGAAGGGTTTTTATTTATACTCTGAATTAGAAAAAAAGCAGCCATCGTATTATTTAGAATAGCCCCCTCTTCCTGGTCGATGAGCCTCATTGCAGTACTATTGCTTAAAATAATTTTTGATGTAGCTTTATCGACTATCAAAACTCCGCACTGTAACGAATCGAAAAGAGATTTTAATAAAAATAAATTAATTCCCACAATATCATGAAGCGGACTGTGTAGAAGTCTTTCTTTGTTCAAATCATTATTAGTGTGAAAACTTCTTTCAATTATCAAGGCGTAATTGATTGAGAAACCCGTTAAATAAAATTTAATTGATTCATCTACATTGAGTGAAGAAGCATTCCTCAACAGAATAATACCAATTAAACTATTTGGTACATTAAGCGGGATGATATGAAATAATTGCTCCTGTGAATTAATCTCAACTTCACGCCACAAAGGTTCGGAACTCATTATTACTTCAGTGATTGTACCATCATCAGTAAATTTATCAAATAAAGATGTTATCTCTCGAACAGATTCAAAACTTGTTGAGCTATAAAAATTAAATTCAAAACTTGTATTATCAACTAAAAAAAGGGATGCATTATCGCAATTAGTAAGCTCTAAATAAATATTCAGACCTTTATTAATAATCTGATCAAGAGAATCACTCTGAAGATTCAGATGATTAAAAGAAAAAATGGATTGTATTACCTTACTATTTACAAGATTCATAAAAATTCTCAATCAACCAGAATGGTATTAACTGTCTGATTGTAATCGTCAATAAATTTTTCATAATTTGAACTAAAAAAATTATTCGGCAAGTAAAAATTTTCCCAAACTTTTGGATTCGGTTGCGGAATAAGGGGATCTCCGGCATAACCGAACTTAAGAATCCTTGCTGCAATATCTGCAATATGAACAGATGCCACTAATTTTTGACTCTCATCATTTGCGATACCGGAAGCATGATATAAAATCACATCCTTGATGGGTTGAGGAAGTCTCCACTTTTCTGCAAGCAGATAACCTATACGAGAGTGATCAAAACCGAACACTTCCTGTTCTGCCTTCATTATTAAACAATTATTCTCGTTCACGTACTTTAAAACTGCTGTGTATTCTTCATGGGCAAATTGCAATAAAATAATTTTCCCGATATCGTGTAATATTCCGGCTAAGAAATAATTTTCTACCTTCTGTTCTGAAATCACTCTGCCAATTGCTCTTGTTAAAATACCTACTCCTATAGAATGAGCCCATAATTCAATAGGGCTAAAACCGGAGGTTTTCTTTTCCTTCGAGAACATTTTCATTATCGTTAAAGAGAAAACGATATTTTTAATTTCAGTGGTTCCTAAGTACATGATAGCTTGAGATATAGTATCAGCACCACCTCTGAATCCAAAAAAAGGAGAATTTGCTACTTTAAGGACTTTAAATGCCGAAGATTGATCCGATGAGATTATTTGAGCAATTTTTTGATTAGTAACTCTGGGATCATTAAGAGCCGTTGTTAATGTTTCAAAAATAGTTGGTAGAGTTGGAATGTTATTTACACGATTTAGTATTTTTTCTGATAATGTCATTTTTTCTCATCCCAAATATTTAGTTCGGAAAATCGACGCTTTGCCATTTCAAATAAATCAATTTCAATGTCGTTAGTTGGTTCCCAATTAAAGAATTTACTGAGTTGTTCCAATTCTTTATTCAAAACAGATTTGTTCTTTTTCTCGTCTTGGTTAACTTCACCTTCAAATATTTCCACATTTTGAACGCCCCAAGTTCTAAATAATTTTAGGTGCTTCTCTTCAATAATAATATTTCCGGAACAGAGCACCTGGTTAAATTTATTTTTAACGGGAGCCCCTAGTTGCATTCCAATTAAAAGGCTATCAATGTGAATGATTTTTATCATATCCCTTCCATATTTAAATAATAAGAATTAGTCTCCCAATCTTGCAAGTATCTAGCGTTTAACCCGAGTAAATTTGAAGCTGAATCATGTTCATAGTACTTATCAGCCTCAAAATGAATGTAATTTTAGAATTAATGATAAAAATCAGGGAGTTTTCCGGATGATTATCAAGATAATTATCGAAACTAATAATGAATAGTTTAGGTTTTATCATTTAGAACAAACAGTCATTCTCAAGTTTTAATAGTAGACTGATTGAACGACTTGCAAAATAATTGTATTTTCCTAAAAGCAAAACATATTTTTCTGAGTAAATTTAGTGTGAGATGAATTTCTTTACAAAAGCATTAATGAAATCTTTTTCCCGGAGAAGAAAGGAAATACTTTCGAGACCAACTGACATAAAAAGAATTCTTATTATCTGGCAGCATAATCAACTTGGTGATTTGATAGTTAGTTATCCTTTGTATCGAGCAATTAAAGAAAATTTTCCAGGAGTTTACCTTACAGTTATTTTGAGTCCGGCTAATTATCGGGGTTTGGAGACTTGCCAATTCATCGACAAATTGTTTGTATTTGACAAGCGAAGATTAAAATCTCTTGTTTATCTAAAAGAATTAAAATCTATATTACGTAATAACTATGATGTTGCGGTTGTCCCGTCAGTTGTCTCAATATCATTTACAAGTAATTTATTAGCAGGTCTATCCAAAGCAAAAATTAAAATTGGTCCGAATTCACTAAATGGAATCGCAAACGAGACAAATTTTTTCTTTGACAGTAGAGTTGATTTAGATTGGCGAAGTACACCAAATAAACATGTATCTGAAAGAACTCTCGACATTATAAAACCGCTTGGAATTACAACCACAGAGCTTCATCCTCAAATAACATACGATAGTGTTGAGTATAATGATATTCAAAATTTTATTAATTCCATTCCCGGCGACAAATCAACCAAAATTATCGGTTTCCATATTGGTGCCGGTAAACCACAGAATCGCTGGAATTATAATAATTTTGCAGAATTGATTAATCGATTATCCATAAAAAATAATTATCGAATTTATTTTACCACGGGGGGGAGAGAAGATCTCGAATTAATAAAATTGGTTCAAGAAAAAATAAGCATTAAAACTGCAATTTTTGATCAAAGAGGAATTTCCAAATTGTATGCACTTATTGAACATTCCGATTTATATATTACAAACGATACCGGACCAATGCATGTAGCGGCTGCTTCAAGTAAACCTGTTATTTCACTATTTGGACCAACAAATCCAAATATGTGGAGACCCTTAAAAGAAAATAAAAAGTTTATTCACGTAAGTGATAACATTGATAATATTAAAGTAGAGGATGTATTAGAATTGTCAGAAAAATTATTGAATGCGAATTGTTGATAGAACCAAAATCAAAACGAATATCTTAAAAATATAAATGTACTGCCTATGCTTGGTGAATTATTAGTAAATGTAATTCCATATTCTACCCCCAAACCAATACTAATTCCACTTTTATCCTCAACATTTTTATTCAATCTGTAACCGATAATTCCGGAGAAGATAACTCCATAAGCCATTTCATCTCTATCAATAAAAGTTTTATCATTCAACATTAAAACTCCGATTCCTTCTTCAATAAAGAAGAATTCCGACAGAGGCTGCTCGGCTATAATTTTTATTGAAGCTCCTTTAATTGAGGGATAATACTTAGAAATTCTATCATCAGGTAACAAGCCATTAATGTCTTGACCAATAAGAAATGAGAACCGAAGATCAATTTCTTTAACAATTTGTATTCTTAAATCTAAACCGATTGATGTGTTCCAACTGTAAGTTGTTGGGATATTCCCTTCGATAATTCCGAAACCGGCTTGCCCACTTATTGACCTTATTTGTCCGTTAAGAAATGTTGAATGTGTAAGCACGATCAGAATTATTAAAAAGTATTTTTTGAATTTCATTACTGAATCGAATTATTTTTAATAACCACTCTGAGTACTCTTCATATTCTCAAGCCCATGTTGCAGAATTAAATCACGATAAGATATTGGCTTAATATTTTTTGTTTTTAATAGTTCCTTAAATTCGATTGAAGTTAAGGCATCTAATTCTCCTTGTCGGTGACGACTCATTTCAGGTGGACCAGACGGATTAAGATCAATCATTGCACACAATTCATCATTATCAATTCCGATGTGACAGACTATTAGATTAACCTTTCCGACATTTAATTTATCTGATATTATCTCGATAAGACTCTCCTTCTTCTTATCAATTGGAGCTGAATACATATTATCAACATCCACCTCAGCAAAGTAACGTGAAATTCCGAGTTTAAATTCTTTTGCTAATTTTTCCACAATTGCACGATATTCCGGTTTATCAACAGCAGTTCCCATGTGATAATCAACGTAATCTATGCGAATACCTGAATTTATAGCCCTTTCGATTTGTGCTCTAAGTTCTTTTTCAATTTCATTTAACTGAGGATTGTTCTCGTAAAACAACTTCCTTGACGGGAAAAAGAACCCTTCTTTATCAGTAAGCGAAAAAACTTCTTTCCCAAGAATTGGTCCCCAACGGAAGTTTTTCCATTCTGCATTAAGAGTTAAGTGAACACCGACAGAAACATGTGGATTCTCTTTTAATATTTCGACTGTCTGTTGATACCATGGACATACAAACATCACCGAAGTTGAAAATGGAATCCCGGTTTTTATCATTTTCTCCAATGCAATATTCGTTGAATTAGACATTCCCGAATCATCACATCGAATTAGCAGAACAGTTGAGTTATTCACATTTTGTGAAAATACTAAACCGCTAAAAAGAAAAGACAAAATAATAATGCGAAACTTTAACATATCATTTTCCGATAAAAATTTCTTAATGACTTAGAACTTGAATAGGAATCAATCTATTCTTATTTAAGAAACATAAGTTTTTTTACAGAGCGGAATGTACCGCTTCTTAATTCAACAAAATAAACTCCGCTTGAAAAATTTTCTTCGTATGAAGCTGTGTTAAACTCTATAGAATATTTCCCGGGAGATTTCACTTCATCTATCAACATAGCCACTTCACATCCCATAACATCAAAAACTTTCAATGTAACACGATCAGTCAGTGGTACTTCATAACTAATTACTGTTGAGGGATTAAACGGATTCGGGTAATTCTGATCAAGTTTATATTGACTGGGAAATTGATCGGAATCTTCAGTGCCAACAATAGTAGTTCCGGTCTTAAATCCGAAGTATTGAGTCCATGCACTTGTACCGATAGAATTAAACGCTGCAACTCTCCAAAAATGATTTTTGAGAGGTTCAAGATTTTCAATATAAATCGAGGTATCGCTTAAAGAAGTATCCTTAACAACGCCGGTAGTAAAATTACTATTTGTAGCGAGTTGAAATTTATACGATGTTGCATTATCTATAGATGTCCATTTGAAAGTTGGATTTAACGGAACATTGAGAATCGCGTGGGTAGGTTCGAGTAATACAGGAGTAAATGGGATACCCGATTTAAATGTGTGAACAGCCGAAAATTCACCGCCGCCGCCATAACTAAATGCTTTTACCCGCCAATAATATGTATTGCCGGAAACTATTCGAGCAAAAACTGCTGAAGTCGATCTATACTCTCGCAGGTCGTAAATAATTTCTGTGAATGATGGATCGGTTGCTACTTGAACACGATATCTTAAAGTATTTGGAACAGCGCTCCAACTTAGTGTAGTCGTTGATGTTAAATTATTTGCTCCATTTGCCGGTGTTAACAATCCAGGAGTTCCCGGTACGAGTCCTGAAGTATCAAATAGAATAACATTACTTAAAACACTTTCATTCGAATATCTGTCAAAAGCGGTTACACCATAGTAATTCCCTTCAGTAACAGAAAATTTTGCATAATTAGGATCAAGAAATTCAACTCCGGTGTGACCGAAAATATTTTTTTGCTCATTCACATTTCCTTGCGAAGTTGTAAATCGATAAACAAGATATGAAACTGCTGTGTCACCATTCACTGTTGCAGTCGGTTTATCCCATTGTAGTTCATAACTATTATTTGCAAGATTATATTGATAGCGAAGGTTTGTCGGTGGATTTAATTGAGTATTACTGCCGGGTAACCAATCCATTTTAGGTGTTACTGATGGTTGTGTATAATAGTTATATTCGAGTGAATCATTACATCCCGCCAAATTATTGATAAGACTTTTAGAACTAAAAAAAACCCCGCCACTAATAGTTGAGATTGTTCTATTTGTTTTCATCTCCCATGAAATTTCACCCGGCGACCAACCTGATTCTACATAACGATAAGCCGGAAGTCCGATATAGAGATCTCGTCCATTAAGGAAAGTTGTTCCTGACCAATTCCCCAACTGATTGTTATAAGCAACCCAATAGAGTTGTGGCATAATGTAGTCAATGTAAGGAGCACCTGTATGAAGCACTCCTGTGGTATCTCGATAGTCCCCTTTTAACCAATCAGCAGGAGAACAAAAAATGCTATTGTTTACGGATGGATTTCCTGAAGGACTAACACCAAATTTGACATACGGTTTGACTGCTTTTAAGCTATCGTTAATCATTTTTAATAAAAGATTAACGTTATTTTTTCTCCATGCTGATTTATCTGTAAATCCATTAGGATAAAGCTGAAATGTTGCATCATCATTAAATGCACCATAGTCAGAATAGGGATAAAAGTAATCATCGAAATGAATTCCATCTACATTATATCTTCTTGCTATATCCATAACAATTGAAGTTACATAATTTCTAACAGCAGGTAAACCGGGATTTAAGAAGCGATACTCGGTACCGGTACATTTTATGATCCACTCCGGATGAGTATTTATAACGTGATTAGGCGATAAGCTACTTACACTCCCCGATGTTTGTAGTGCTCGGTAGGGATTAAGCCACGCATGCAATTCCATTCCACGTTTGTGAGATTCCTCAATTGCAAATTGCAATGGATCATAATTAGGATCGGCAGGAGATGCGCCCTGTTGTCCGGTAATAAATCTTGACCAAGGTTCAATTGAACTTTTATATGCTGCATCGCATAATGGTCTTATATGAAAAAAGACTGCATTTAATCCGTAACTTCTATGAGAATCAAGTATAGTCTGAAGCTGAGTTTTTTGTGTATTCATTACCGAAATAGTTGTTCCTGTAGAACTTGGCCAATCGATTCCGAGTGAGGCAATCCAGACTCCTCGCATTTCATATTTTGGTATAGTTGTTTGTGCAGAAATAATTGAGAAAGTTACAAAGAGAAGTAATAATGTTATTTTCATGGTGACAATTCCGTTCAGTTGAGCATAAATAATTTAGCTGAACAAAATTAAGAATAATAAATTTATGATGTAAGAAAAAAGAGATTTCGGAATAGACAAAAAAAGGAGAGGTTGTTTTCCTCTCCTTTTGCAATAGTCTAAATATAAAATTTTATTTGAGTAAGTTTAATTTTTTAGTTTCAACAAGATTACCGGCAGTTAATGTATAGAAATAAACACCACTTGATAATCCACTTGCATTAAATTCAACAACGTAATTACCGGCTTTCTTAAAACCATTCATCAATATTTTAACTTCATTACCCAGAACATCATAGATTGCTAATTTAACATTAGTTTGTTCAGGAATACTGAAATTAATTAATGTAGTCGGATTAAACGGATTCGGATAGTTCTGTGATAATTCAAAATTGTTAGTGTTAAGATTATCATCTCCTATACTTGAAGGATTATTGCTGGCTCCTCTTGTAATTGTATTAACAAGACCCCAATCGCCACTTCCATCAGGAACTCTTGAATATGATTGCGAAGTGTCCATAGCTGTAAATACAACATTATCAACCACTACTCCTGTAGGATCTTCAAACCATACTTCTTCGCCACCGCTTGATAATCCAAAAGCACTTGCACTACCGTCATCTGTAACAATCACATAAAATCCGTTTGCTGGTATAGATGCACCTGAGGGAAATTCTTTCTTTGGTTTTGTGCCGGCATTTCCACCACTATCATAAATTTTATAACCGGTGAGATCCATTGTAAATATTGCTGAGTTATGAATTTCAATCCAATCAGGAGCCACGGCTGTTCCTCTTGAAAATGTTTCATTCATAAGAACAGATTGTGCATAATTGATGCCCAGCAAGGTGAAAGTTAAGATTAAAACTAATAAAAGATTCTTATTCCTTTTCATACTAACCCCAGGTAATTTTTTTAGTAAACATAATTTTTTATCACAGAACATAATTAGCTAATATTATCAATATTACACTATGCAGTTATTTATAACCAATATTTCATGAAGAATAACTTATGGACTTCAACAAATAAAATTGTTTTATTTTGATAGAAGTAAATGCGGGAACTTAAACTTCCATTTATTGATTGACTGCTATTAAATCTATTCACATTGCTTAGAAATTCTTTTTTGAATATCAACAGCAAGGTCTTCACACTTGATATTAGAAACATTTGATATTGTATTTGTGCGTAGAAGTTATCCGCCAGGTGGGGTGTAGGTAACCTTTTTATTTGTTTAGTGTTTTATTTGATCTTTTTTTCTTTTCTGCTTCTTCTCGATCAACTCTGAATATCTCTTCGATAAATTGAATTTTCTCTTTTAAGATTTTATCGTGTAGTCTGTCACCGTTCGAAAACCAATGTGATAAATTATCGGTAATATATTTTTCAAAATCTATTTTATGGCTGAATGCTTTGCCGTGATGTTTCTTTAGTTCTGTTACTTCCCCAGCATCAAATTTTTCATAATCAATTTTTTCATTTATGAGAGTTGAATCTATTTTAAAACTATCAATCTTTGCGTAATTGAATATCGAAAACAGTTCTTGATTCTGATATTCTATTCTATCCATCAATTCATTTCGAAAGACTTTTTTATTATTGTATCTGATTCCGACCATATCACTAATGGGAGCAGTATCTACGCCTTCATCATTCAACTTTGTGATAACTGATTGTGTAATCTGATGAGGGACTTGATGTATTATTTTTTGTTCGAAAACATTCTGAACAAAAAATAATAGAACAAATGATAATACTCCTGCAGTTAATGGGGCAATAACCCAACCAAGACTAATTTTCCCGAATACTTTGAAATTTATCGATTGCGGGTCTTTTGCTAAACCAACTCCAATTACAGCTCCGATAAAAGATTGAGTTGCAGAAAGTGGAACCAACGGAATTGAAGGAAGATTATTTTGCAACAAAAATGTTTCAAGAGATTGTGAAGTGAATAATGTAAGGACTAAAAACTCGGCAAAAACCACCGCAAAACCTGTTATTGGAGATATTTTATAAAGATCAGCGCCAACAGTCTTCATCACATTGCGACCGTAAGTGATAATTCCAAATGCAATTGCAGTTCCACCGAGAAAGAAAAGTTGCTCGATGCCGGTTATTTTAAAACTCTCTGTTACCTGAATATCTGTAAACGGAGAAGCTGAAACAAACATCCCCATAACATTTGCGATATTATTAGCTCCCATTGAATATGAAGCTAAAGCACCAACAATTATCAATCCTATCCTTGTGTAATTATCAAGCGTTAGCATGTGTATTTTCCACTTTAGGATAGTATTCTTTATCAGCTTAAAAATGAGATACCCGAAGATGGCGGCTATTATGGGGCTTGCAACCCAGCTCATTAATATTTTGGATAAAGATGCAAAATCAGTAGGGGAACCGGTAAAAACATTCCAGCCAATAATAGCACCAACAACAGCCTGGGAAGTTGAAACCGGCAATTGAGCTTTGGTCATCCAGGTAATTGCTATTCCAACTGATAACGCTACGGTAAAGCTTCCGGCTATGGCATTTATTCCACCAAGGTTTGTCAATGTACTTGTTGTTCCGGCGCCGCTAATAACCGCCCCGAGCAGTGTAAATATTCCCCCGATAATGGCAGCAACTTTAAATCTGACCATCTTAGATGAAACTGCAGTACCAAACAATCCGACTGCATTATTAGCCCCCAAAGACCAACCAAGAAATAAACCACTACTAATAAAAAACCAGATTGATATATCCAACTCTATTCGAACCTTTTAACTATTGCAATTGAAAGTCGATCACAAACGTCTTCGGATAGTTCTGCTATTCTTTCTATATGAAAAGTGAAATAACGGATATGAATTTTTCGACTGAGTTCGAAATCAGTTCTGAATATTGTTCGTTTAATTCTTTCAGCAATTTTGTTTGTTTCTTTTTTGTAGAATTGAACTTTAGTAACATAATCCCGGACAGCGTCGATGTTCTTAAAATAGGCTCTTATTCCACTAACTGTATTTTCAAGACATGAGATTGAACTATCGGCAATGTATAGGAAATCTTGCTTCAATTCAGGAAGAACTTGAGGTATCTCGACAGAAAATTCAAGAAGAGTTTCAGTAGTTATATTTAAGACTTTATCACAACTTTCAAGCAATCCCAAAACATCACCACGAGCTTCGGGAATTAAAGTTCTTGAATATAATTTAATTTCTATATTACGCCGAAGATCGTCAGCCCGATCTTCTATTTTTCTTAAATCTTGAAGATGATTTTCAAACTCATCCATTTGTCCGTCAGTATAACATTTAATACCGAGTTTAAAAATCAATCCCCCCTTGATAACTAGATCAAGGTATTCATCCATTTCAGATTCAAGTTTTTTTGTTTTCGTAAAAAATAGAGACATATAGTCCTCTTTGATACTAATTCTTTTAATAGATTTAATCTAAATACAAAAATATCTAAATCAAGTTTCACCTGCAATGAATATGAAATCCGATGAAATTATCATCTACATTCTGGTAAATTTTGTCATATAATTTCATTTGAATAATTAAATTTTGATTATTTAATTTTACCATTTTGAATATGGATTCTTCATCAACATTGAATTATAATATTTCACATCACCGGTAACTTCTTCGCCTAGCCATTCAGGTTTTTCGAAAAATTCTTCTTCATAACTGAGTTCGATTTCAGCAACAATCAAACCATTGTTTTCACCGTAAAATTCATCAACTTCAAAAGTATGTTGTCCGACTACTACTAAAAATCTGGTTTTATCGATAACTCCTGGTTCACAAATTTTCATTAACTCTTCAGCTTCCGTTACAGAAATTTCTTTTTCCCACTCAAAGCGGGTTGTTCCTGAATCATTACTCTTTCCTTTAATGGTAAGATATCCTTTATCGCCCAAAATCCGGACACGGACTGTTCTTTCATGGATGGATGAAAGGTAAGCTTGAATGATTCTTGTGTTTTTTGAAGCTAAATGTTTGAACTCCCCTAAAACTAAAAACTTACGTTCTATCTCTTTTCCCATCTTAAATGCTCCATATTTCATACCGACTAAATTTTTTAAAGCACGTATATAATTAATGTTTTGGAATTGGTCCACCCCAAGTTCACAAACGGTCTTAATTACTAATTCAGGATCTTCCATTTCAACTGCTGCTGTCTTAATAACTTTTCCGTCAACGGTAACTTCTGCAATTTCTACAATAGTATTATTAATAGTAAAACCGGTCCTTTTCTTATGAACATTAACCGCTTTCAAGCGGCGTTTACTTCTATGAATTACGATCCGGTAATTTTGTTTCTGTAAAGAAACTCCTTCTTATGAAATAAGAATAGAAATCATTCTCTTTTCTCAAATGGCATCTCGCACAGGATGCCATTTTTATTTTAAACAAAGAAAATTTTTATACACCAGTTTTTTACTATTCTTATTTGTTTAAAACTACTTTAGAAATTTTCCACACCGCTAAATTAAGCCCGAGTATAAACCACAACATGGCAATAATTTCATGATCACCGAAATTCCATTCAGTTAAACCAGCTGCAAGAAAAGCTATAAATCCTCCCAAAACTCCCAAAGAGTAAGAGGAGAGAAACGGAATCTCTTTAACTTCATTAAATATCTTCAGATTAATTAAAAATATTTTAATCAATAAAAATAATACTGCTATCAGTCCGAATCCTCCGAGTATAACAAGTATATGGACATAATTATTATGCATATGCCCTTGCACTTCTTTATCAAAAGGACGTTTGTATTCTCTATACAATTTAGCGAGATCAATATCACCGACACCAAATAAGGGATAATCCTTAAATATTTCTAAACCGGCGTGCCATAAAGCAAAACGGGATGAGTTTGACATATTGTGAATATCCCAAATACTTTTCAATCTGCTCTGTTTAAAAGTAGTTATTATAATTTCATCGCCACTCTGCTTAATTGAGTTTATCTGCTTCTTGTAGAGAATAATCGGTTCCGCTTCATCCAATTTTTGCGAAGTAAAATTGAGTGAGTAAACTTCTTTTGAACCATCAACCAGCAAGGCTTCAGAACCGGCAAATGAAAAGTGGGTTAACCGTTTTATTTTTTCTGTTTTTGAAATTAAATCAAGAGTTGAATCATTATGTTCAAAAAGATAAACAGCATTTGCATCTGAAGTTAGTAATCGTTTATTCAAAAGAAAGAAAGGTAAATACTTTTGAGTGTCATGAATTTTTACACCTCCGTTTACCGGCAAACCATTTTGTAAATCAAAGATTCGCAAACCCATTTCTGCCGAAAAAATTATTAATTTATTAGAATCAACATCCATTGTGCTATACTTATGGAAAGTGTTGTATCTAAAATTATTTTCAGGGGAATGAATATCAGGGTAAATTGTTAAACCACTATCGAGATCAAGCACATAAAGTATTCTATTAAAATATTTATATGCATGAGTAAATCCGGTTGTTTGAAATTCATTGAGAATTTCACCGTTTAATTTATTGAGTAATAAAAAGCGGGTATCGATAAGGTTTACTCCCAAAGTAGAATCATCAACCTCAAAAGAAGAGATTGCGGGAGATGGTGTTGGAATTTGTTTAACAAATTTTCCTTTTGAAATTATTTCGATTCCATTATCATAATCACTTAGAGAGAAGTCATTTTCGTTTACTGAAATATCATAAGCTTTTCCGTTTGTACTAAAATTTTTAGTTGAAATAAAACCCGAATTATTTTTATAAAATATGTCTATTTCACTCCACTCTTTATCGGTAACACTAAGAGCAATAACCGCAACAACAAAAGGTAGAAGGTAAAGCCACTTCCTCTTAATTATCAGCATAAAAATAATTCCGGCAATTGCGGCAATCCAACCTGTTCTTTTATAAGTTGCAAAGAGTGCAAGCATTGATAACGACATTAAAAGAAGGGCAATAACTCTTACTTTCCAATTCTCTTTTTCATTAATGAAAAAGGCAAAACAGAACATTGCCGTAAAGGTCATTATCTCCGATGCGGTTATAGGATATTGAAATACCGATGGTCCCGATTGAACTACATGATAAAGATTATCTAAATAGAATTGTGCGGAAAAATAGAGGTAGATTAATATGCTTAGTAATGCAACGCTGAGATATATTCCGAAGTAAAATTTAATTTGTTTAAGCGAATTTGGTGAGGTTGATAAGACATATATTATCGGAAGTAATAAAACCCGCTTCAGTAAGTTATTAAAAGATGCTGCCGGTTCAATTGAAAATACAGTAGATAAGACTTCTGCCAGAATGAAAAAAAGAAGAGCATACTCAAGTCCGGTTTTCGAAAACGGATTTTTCTTCTCCTTGAAAAACTTTACTAAAATCGTTACTAATGCCCCATAATAACCAAGTTGATTAACGAAGATTGAATTGGTTAAACTTCCGAGAAATAAAATCAAGAAAAAGAAAATAATCTTATCAATCAGAGAAAGTGATTTTATTTCATCCACAAATTTCATTAAACGTCCCGAAACTGCATTTCATAAAGTTTCTTGTACACACCACTCTCGTTTGAAAGCAATTCGTTATGCGTTCCGGCTTGAACGATTTTCCCTTTTTCAATCACAAGAATTTTGGTTGCATTACGAATAGTACTTAAACGATGAGCTATAACAAAAGTAGTTCTGTTCTGCATCAACCTTTCAATCGCTTCTTGAACAAGCATTTCACTCTCATTATCAAGCGCTGAAGTTGCTTCATCGAATATCATAATGTCGGGATTTTTCAATAACGCTCTTGCAATCGAAAGGCGTTGCCTTTGTCCTCCCGAGATTTTTAAACCACGTTCACCAATAATTGTTTCATATCCATCCGGCATTTCATTTATAAAGCTATGTGCATTAGCCATTTTTGCAGCTTCGATAATTTTATCGAGTGAATAATCTCCCAAACCATAAGCAATATTACTTTTTATTGATTCATTAAAAAGAATTGTTTCTTGAGTTACTATTCCAAGAAATTTTCTCAAGTCTTCTATCTTGATATTTTTAATATCTACATCATCAAAAAATATTGTTCCTTTGGTCGGGTCATAAAACCTAGGCAGTAAATCGACAAGAGTAGATTTACCGCCACCACTTGGTCCGACAAGAGCGATTATCTCCCCTTTTTTCACCTCAAAATTCAGGTCTTGCAAAACAAGTTCATCAGAATCTTCATAATGAAAAGAGACATTCTCAAATTTTATCGAAGCATTAAATGTCTTTTTTACAATAGGTTTATCAATATTTTTAATTGCGGGTTCAGTATCAATAATTTCAAAGATTCTTTCGCCGGCGGCACTTGATTCCTGAATACGGTTATTAACTCCGCTTAATTCCTTAATCGGAGTCATCAACTGAAAAATCGCGAATAGAAAACCGAGGAACTCACTTGCTTTCAATCCGCTTCCTTCGATAACTAATCTGCCGCCATAATAGATAATCAATGCTCCGACAACAACGCTTAAAAATTCTGTAATCGGACTTGATGAGTTTCGTAATCTCACCATACTTAAAGTTTTTTTGAAATAAGACATCGTTCCGCCAAAAAACTTTTTGTTCTCATATTCTTCCATTCCAAAAGCTTTAACAATCTTTACTCCGGAAATTGTCTCATACAAAAGATTTGTTATGTCTGCAATACTTTGCTGTAATATTGCACTCTGTTTACGAAGTTTGATGCCAAGTAGAGCAATGAATATCAATGAAAATGGCAATACAATGAATGAGAAAAGAGTTAACTGCCAACTGATAGATAAAGCGATTCCCATGAATACAATTATTGTAATCGGTTCACGCACCATATTTAAGAAAACAGTTGATACACTTGATTGGACAACACTTACATCATTGATAATCCGTGAAATAAGATTTCCTGTTTTTTCATTTTTGAAATAACCCATTGGCAATTTATGCAAATGTTTATAAGCTTGATTTCGAATATCTTTAACAACTCCCTGTTCAGCATAAGCAAGAAAATATGCCTGAAGATAGCCGAATAAATTTTTAAGAAAAAAGGCGAGCATTACAAGAAAAACTATTTTTGTAAGAGCATCAATTTTTGTCCCCGTGAAAATGAAATTATGGAAAGCATCGGCAAAGCTTTGTTGAACATCAGATAACCATTGCGGTAGTATTGAAGAAGTGGCGTTTTTTGTAGTCTCTTTTTCTACGGTTGAAACTCCGCCAAGAAAAAGTGTATCAAGCAGAGGTATAAGAAGATAAATCGATGCACCATTTGCCACTGCGTAAAGAACACTAAAAACAATAGAACTTGCTATATATTTTTTATATGGTTTTACAAACGATAAAATTCTGAAATAAGTTTTCACTTTAAATCACACCTAATTTTCTACAACTGAAATATTATACTTTTTCTTTAGAATGTCGAGAACAGTTTCTTCAACTTTATCGACTCTCAATTTTTCCATACATAATGTGGGACGTTTATACTTGCATATTTCCCACTGTTGAGGTTTTGGATTTTTAAATTTACATGGGACACAATCTAACGATGCAAATAAGTTTCTTGAATAACCAGCCGGATCATAAACACCGGTATCTTTTGGGTCAGCATAACCGGTAAGCATTAAAGCCGCTATATTTAGAGCAGTTGCGATGTGTAATGTTCCGGTATCAGGACCAATTACTAGATTAACTTCTTTTATAAGAGCTATTAAATCTCGAACATTTGTTTTTCCGGCAAAGGAGACAGAAGGATGTTTCATTAAGTTCTGAACTTTAACAATTTCCTCGCCTTCTTTTGCAGTGCCGGTAAATATAATCTTGGCATTAACTTTATCAATCAAACCGTCAGCTAATTTTGCAAAATACTCGGTTACCCATTGTCTTGGAGAATTGGGTTCACTGCATCCAACTTGCAAACATACAACTAAATCAGATTTTGTTATATTATTTTCAGTGAGAAAAAGCCGTATTCTTGTTTCTTCATTTTGCGAAGTAAATAAAACGGTTTTGTCTCCGTTTACTTCCTTGGTCCATTCATAAACGGAACCTAATTCTGCTAATACTGCATGACCTTTTCTTTCATAAACAAGATGCAGATACTTATCTGCTTTATTTTTAAATCCAATTCTGTACTTCGCTCCGGTCAATATTGACATTAGAGTATAATGAGAATTAACTTCCTGCACTAAAACCACATCATACTTTGATTTTCTCAATTTCAGAAAGAACTTAATATGGTATAACAATGATGCTTTACTTTTAATAGGAATTATGTCATTTAAACCCGGATAATTCTTTAGAACTTCAACGGAGTTGCTGCTTACAACTACATCGATAATTGAATCAGGAAAACTATTTATCAATCTATTTAGTACCGGTGTTATAAAAGTTATATCACCGAGTAAACCATCTCTTATCACTAAGAATTTTGGTTTATTCTTCCTTCTAATAAATTCAAAAAAAATCTCTTTATCCATATCCGCCGACATACAAAAATGCATTTAGTATCGAATTAATAATACCGAAAAAGTATTTCCATAAAGGGCTATAAATAAAAAATATTAACAAAATGGAACCGTAAATTCCTAAATTCAATAAAGACGCCGTAAATCTGTTCGGGAAAAGATCATACAAAATATGTGAGCCGTCTAGCGGTGGAATAGGAAGTAAGTTGAATAAGCATAGAAAAATATTGAAGTAAACACCAAACCAAATCATATTTATAACAGATTCACGAAATGTAAATTCAATTGGAACTTTTGTTATCACTACAAACAAAACAAAAAATAAAATCGCCAATAAAAAATTTGAGGCAGGTCCTGCAAAAGAAACTAATGCATCATCAGTAAGCTGATTCCTAAAATTTCTTCTATCAACCGGGACAGGTTTTGCCCAACCAATTAAAGCTAATCCCGAAGCAAAAGACATAAATGGCATCAGTACAGAGCCAAACAAATCAATGTGCTTAATTGGATTTAAAGTAAGTCTTCCTTGATTTTTTGCTGTATTATCCCCCTTCTTATGAGCAACAAAAGCATGAGCAAATTCATGTACAGCCAATGAAATAAAGAAGAAAGGTAAAAATGTTAAAAACGAAATTAATTTTTCACTTATTTGAATATCTGACATCAATTAACCTCTCGGATGGAACCGCTTGTGTTCCTGTTTAATAAAATCACGATCAATGTGAGTATAAATTTGTGTAGTTGAAATATCTGCATGCCCAAGCATTTCTTGAACAGCTCTTAAATCAGCTCCACCCTCAAGTAGATGAGTTGCAAACGAATGCCTGAAGGTATGTGGGTGAACATTCTTTTCTATACCTGCTAATTTTGTGTATTGAGAAATCATCTTCCACAATCCCATTCGAGAGAATTTTGTCCCGCGTCTATTAAGGAATAACGATGTGAAACTTTTCCCTTTCTTCTCAAGTATTGGTCTGCTTTCAATCAAATATTTTCTAATCCATTTTATGGCACTAGAACCAATCGGAACAACTCGTTCTTTTGAGCCTTTACCAAAAACTCTTATCGCCTCATCATCTAAATATAAATCTGATATTTTCATACTAATAAGTTCTGAAACTCGTAAGCCGCAAGCATAAAATACTTCAAGAATAGTTCTGTCACGAATTCCGGTAACATCATTAA
Source organism: Ignavibacteriales bacterium (assembly GCA_020061995.1). The sequence continues at coordinate 41,946 of JAGUXE010000318.1, forward strand.
TCGAAGGTTGATTTAATATTTTATCGATTTCATTGATGTTCAAAACTTCGGGAAGTTTTTTTGCGATTCGAGGAGACTTCAGTTTATCTATCGGATTTTCAACTATATAGCCTGATAATATTAAAAATTTGAAAAAGCCTTTAAGCGAAGAAAAATATCTCGCTGTTGAAGTATCTGACAACCCAAGTCTATTAAGTAAAGAAAAGAAAAGAACTATTTCTTTCCCTGTAATTTCATTTAAGTCGGTTACTTTTTTTTCAATTAAAAAGATAAAGAATTGATTAAGATCATTTTTATAAGCTTCGATTGTTAGTTTGGAAAGATTTCTTTCTAATTGGAGAATAGATAAATATTCATCAACAAATTGAGCTAATTCAATCGGAAGAGGATTCAATCTTTATTTTCCATCTCTTCTTGCTTAGGATATCGTATGCGCCTGTGATGTTGACCTAACAGAATACTCGAATAAGCCTCTTTAATTCTAGAAATATCAGCAAAAGTTAACGGTGACTCATCTAATTGTCCATCTGTTAATCGTGCATTGATGAGATTATTTATGAGATTTTCAATCTTCTCAATATCTGGATTATCAATCGACCGAACTGCAGATTCACATATATCTGCAAGCATAACTAATGCCGTCTCCTTTGATTGAGGTTTTGGTCCCGGGTACCTGAAATTATTAATATCAACGTTTTCTTCACCATAAAGAGTTTTGGATTTCTCATAGAAATATGTAATTGTTGCCGTCCCATGGTGCATTGGGATAAATTCAATAATCTCTTCGGGTAGATTATTTTCTTTTCCTAATTCGATACCTTGTCGCACATGATTTATTATCACTCTCACACTTTCAGTAGGAGACAATTCTTCATGTAAATTATTGTTATCAAGTTGATTCTCAACAAAATATTGGGGTGCAGCGATTTTGCCAATGTCGTGATAATATGCACCAACCCTTGCTAATAAAGGATTTGCCCCTATCTTTTCTGCAGCTGCCTCAACCAATGTCCCCATTGTTAATGAGTGGCTAAATGAACCTGGAGCTTTTCTTGCAAGATCACGCAATAACGGACGGTCAAAATTGGATAATTCCAATAAGGTTAACTCTGTTGTAATCTTGAACAATTTTTCAAAAAAGATTAATAAACCATATGTTAATACGGGACTAATTAATGCGCTTGTCCCTGCAAAAGCAAATTCAATCAATATTTTCTGCCATGATTCAAATCTTTCAAATCCGAAAATTAATATTGAAGTAGTATATCCAATCAGAATAAAAATAAATGAACGGAAAATTTGTGTCCTGTTTTTAATATCTCTCACAGTGTAAACTGCAAGGGCACCGGCAATTACATTCATTACAACAAAAGTATAATCATTACCTCTTAATGCACCCGCTATTAATGCTATGATTACTGTACTATAAAAACCAACCCTCGAATCAAACATTATTGTAAATAACATTGACGCTGCCGGAATGAATATTAATAACTTTATGGAATCAGTAACCGAAATCTGGTTAGTTAAAAATGTTACAAATGATACCCACGTAATTAATATTCCGACCAATAGTAGCTTAAGATTATCTCCATAGATTTTTTTTCGGAACAGAAAGATATAGATGCTAAATAAAAACAATAATGACAAAATGTGTAAAAACTGTCCCACCCATTGCAGGAGCAGATCAACATCCCCCATCTTTTCTCCCTTGGCAAGCCGGAATGAGTCAATTTTAAGTTTAACATCATTTGTTATGCGGTCATGCTTAGCGACAATTCTTTCATTCTCATTTACAATTCCTGCAAACTTAGATACTTTATCCTGAGCTAATTCGATTTCCTCTTGAGTAAGTTCAGGGCTATAAACGATATTAGGTAAAACGAAATGAATCGCATAATTAAATATTGCTTCTTCATATTCAGACGATAAATATTCGGAACTTAATGACGCACGTAATGTTGTTTTGAAAATTTCGGGAGTTAAATATTTTCCCTTTCGCTCTATCTGATCAACATTCCCGAGGCGAACTGCGATACTATCACCTGTTATTTGTTCATAGTTTAGACTCAATATGCCAATACCATAGAGATCCTTGATTGCTTTTTCGATATGAATAAAGACCTCTTTAATTCCGCTATTGCTTTCTCTTAATGCTTGGGTGTCTTTTATTCTTAACGTCTTGAATATTCTATAATGCTCAGATGATAAAAAGGTTGGATTTTCAAAATTACTTTGATTGTGGGAAAGATTTGAATCGATTATCGAAATTAAAAATTTGTTATAAGAAAAAAGTGAGTCAATCGTCTCTTTTGTCTTTTGATCGTTCTTAATAAAAATGGGGAGAACACTTTTTCTGGCAGATTCTAATTCTTTTCTATAGACTTCTGAGTTTTTATTTATTGGGAAACTAAAGTTGGCAATCAAATCATCCTGTATCCATATGGTACCGACGGATACTTCGGACTCAAGTGACTCTCCTCTCGGAAACATCAAAACTATCAATATTGATACTGAAAAGAGTATCAAAAATTTAATTCTTAAACTTGTTTTTAGTTTTTCTTTTTTCATCCTATTTGGACAATGTTTTTGCTTTTAAAACCATTTCTAAAAACTCAGCTACTCCGTCTTCATGATTAGTCCGCTGAGTAACATGATCAGATTTAAATTTTATTTCAGCGACTGCATTTGCTACTGCAATTTTTAAGGCTTTAGTTTCAAAAAGAGATTTGTCGTTATGCCAATCACCGAGTACGGCTGTTTCATTCCATTTTATTTTCAATTTCTTTAATAAATGTTTAAGACCTGTTCCTTTCGAGGCACCTTTTTTCCTAACTTCAAGGAAATACATCTGGTTATGTGATTGAGAACGATAATAATTTGTTGTCAATCCCCAAGTGTATGGAAAATTTAAACGATTATTCACTTCAACTATACTTTCCTTATAATCACTCATCATTACAACTTCAAGCGTATTTTCCAGATATGGACCGTAATATGGAACTTCTTCAAATTTTGCACCAAATTTATTTAAAATGCTAGGGACTATTGAATTATGGTCATCATAATATATCGCATCAGCATGGCAAAGAGCCAATTTGAATAAATATTTATCTGCATAAGCTATAACCTTTTTCATATCGCTTACAGGAATGTAGGACTGAAAAATCGTATTCCCATCGGGAAAACTTTTAATCAATGTTCCATCCAAAGAGATGAGTGGAATTTTTAAATCAAGTTCTCTGGCATAATCTACGAATGCAGTATGTAGTCTTCCGCTTGCAAACGTAAAAAGTATATTCTTCTTTTTAAGTTCCGCAACTAATCTTTTAGATTCTTCTCCAATCTCACCGTCATCATTTAATAGAGTACCGTCAAGATCGAAAACAATCAACTTTAATTTTTCTAATGATTTATCTGTTATCATAATTTCATTTCCTCCCACTGATAATCTATCTTGTTTTTATTTGACCAGCAGAATTAATTCTCCAATTCACTCCATTCCATTTTATAAAGATTATAAAATATAATACAGCCTGCCAAAATACCTACCCCGATAAAAATAAGTGACTGAAGGTTATCACCCAATATAAAATTGCCAACTCCAAACAGTAAAGAATAAACCAACACCACACCTGAAAACCAATTTACGAACATTATTCCAAAACCACTATCACTTTTTACATCAGGAAGAGTATCCGAAATACGTTTCCATAAAACTCCCCCTGGATGAATTTTCTTATAAAACGAAATCAGCACTTCATTATCAGTCGGCTTGGTTAAATAGGTTACAACTAACCAAACAATCGTTGTTATTCCAACCAAAAAAAATAATGAATCAGGAAAAGAAATCCCTGCATATCTCACAAATGGTAAAATAATAAATGGAGTTATCATGGCAGATATTTCAGACCATGCATTGATACGCCACCAGAACCATCTCAAAATTAGCACTAATCCTAATCCGGCACCACATTCAAGAATAAATTCCCATGCTCCCGAAATTCTGGTAATAAACATTGTCACAAAAACAGAAACCACCATTAGTATTATTGTAGTAACTCTTGAGGCGAAAACATAATGCTTTTCCTCTTTTGATTGTAACATGAATCTTCTATAAAAATCATTTATTAAATAAGAAGTTCCCCAATTCAATTGAGTTGCTATTGTACTCATATAAGCAGCAAAAAATGCAGCGACTAATAATCCCTTTAACCCGATTGGAAGAAAATCTCGCATTGCATAAATATAGCCCATCCCTTTCTGATCAGGTCCAAGATCAGGATATAATACTAATGAAGCTAACCCGACAATAATCCAGGGCCAAGGACGGAGTCCATAATGAGCAATTTGAAAGAAGAGAACGGCAAAGAGGGAATGTTTTTCGTTTTTAGCCGACATCATTCGTTGAGCAACGTAACCCCCACCTCCCGGTTCAGCACCCGGATACCATGATGCCCACCATTGTATTCCGATATAAGCAAGAAAGGATGAGACGGTTAAAGCAAACGCTCCTGAGATGGATGCAGGATCAGAAGTAATTTTGGGGAAAAAATCAAAAACAAAAGGAGGTAACTTTTCTTTTAATCCCGAGATGCCACCTATTTCAGGAGCTTGTAAAACCAATACTGCAAGAATAATACACGCACCGATTGCAAGGATAAACTGGATCGCATCTGTAACAACAACTCCCCATAATCCGGAAATGGCTGAGTAAACTGCAACCAAAAACATACATCCAAAAACATAAAATATGACTGTTGATTCAGGAATATCAAACATTCCGGTTAGGATGGACATCATTGCTTTATTTACCCAACCGAGAATAATGATATTCATAAATAAGCCAAGATAAACAGCGCGAAAACCACGTAAAAATTTTGCCGGTTTACCCGAATACCGAATCTCTGCAAATTCAACTTCCGTCATAATTCCCGCCCTTCGCCAGGGCCGGGCAAAAAAGAAAACAGTTAACAATCCGCCAAAAACAAAGTTCCACCAAACCCAGTTTCCGGAGATACCATTTTTAGCAACTAATTCTGTTACGGCTAAAGGTGTGTCGGCAGCAAATGTGGTTGCAACCATAGAAAGCCCGGCAAGATACCAGGGGAGGTTTCTGCCCGAAAGGAAAAACTCATCGGTACTCTTACCTGCTCTTTTTGAATAATAAAAAGCAACGGCAATTATAAATACGAAGTAAACAAAAATTATTAGATAATCAATAAAATGCATTCTGAATACATCCTTAAATTTTATGATTATTTATTTCTGAACAGGGAATCAGATTTTCTTTTCTCTCTCACTTAACGATGCGAGAATCGACCCAACAATTACTGTTGCTAAAACCCCAATCAAAGTGAACCATGTCCATGCAACTAACTTTAAAGAAATAACTGTAACCATAATTAAAATGCCCGCCACAAAAGCAGCTAATGCATCTTCTTGTTTCGCTTTTTTATTTAATAAGCCGAGTAAGAATGTTCCAAGCAACCCTCCATATGTGAACGAGGCAATACTAAGAGCAAGTTCAACAACGGTTTGCGGGGAATTCATAAAGAAAATTGCAGAACCAATTAGCATAATCGTCCAAAGCACTGTAAATATTCTGGAAATCGGTAAATACTTTTCTTCTGTGGTATACTTACCAAAATAAGGAATAAATAAATCCATCATTGTTGAGGAAGAAAGTGAGCTTACAGAACCGGCAATTGTACTCATAGCGGCAGCAAAAAGCCCCGCTATGATAATGCCTGTAACTCCAACTGGTAAATGATTAATTATAAAGTAAGGAAATATTTCATCTGACTTCATATTCATCTGACCAAAGAAAGCATACAACATCACTCCAAGTACGAGAAATACCGCAAATTGAAAAATGACAATTACACCACTTCCGATAATGGCTTTTTGTCCTTGCTTTAAATCCTTGGTGGCTAAAAGTCTCTGCACAATTAATTGATCAGTTCCGTGTGAAGCCATTGATAAAAATGCACCTCCGAGAAGTCCACCAATTAAGGTATAAGGTTGGGCAAAAAATCCGCTTATTCCTTTATCAAAGCCCCAATTTATAATTGATAATTTATCCCCCGTTGCAGAAGCAGTTAATACTGAAGTCCATCCATCCGGCAGCATATAAAGTAAAAGAATTCCTGATAAAATTGCTCCGCCTAAATAGAGAAACATCTGAACTACATCAACCCAAATGATACCTTTAACTCCTCCTGTATAAGTGTAGATCAACGTAACTGCAGCAATTATTACAATAGCAGAGGGATAACTTATATCAAGCATCAATTTAAGTGGGATCGCTGTAGCAAATAGTCTTACACCATCAGCAGCTGTTCTAGTAAATAAAAAAACTATAGATGCAAAGGATCGTGTTTTAACTCCGAAACGATTTTCAAGGTATACATAAGCTGTTGATAATTCCCCCTTGAAATAAGAAGGTAGAAAAAGATTAGCAATTATTATTCTTCCTATCAAATAACCGACAGTTAGTTGAAGAAAGTTTAAATTTGTAAGATAAGCTAGTCCGGGAATTGATATAAAAGTAAGAGTACTTGTCTCGGCAGCAACAATTGAAAAACAGACAGCCCACCAAGGGACTTTTGTTGAGCCGAGGAAATAATCTTTAACATTTTTTTGCTTTCCGCCTGAAAGAACACCAAATATCGCAATAGCCGTCATATAAACTATTACAATACCGTAATCTATATATGATATTTCCACGTGTTTTTATTTATCTTTTAATTCTTGTAACGCTTCAGCTAAAGTTGTATGTACACTCAAAACTTTGTTTAACTGTGTAATACGGATTAGTGAAAGGACTTTTTCTGATGTAGAAACCAAACAGACTTCACCGTTATTAGCATTAACCAATCGGTTAGCAACAAGTAAGGCACTAAGTCCGGTACTGTCGCATGATTCTACATCCGTTAAATCTATGATAAGCTTTTTAACAGATTCCAATTTCATCAACAAAGTAAATTCTGCTTTAACTAAGCCGGAATTGTTTGCATCAAGTTTATGTTCGTTCAATGAGAAGACTACAATATCTTCGATTCGTTGTGTTGTAAAATTCATTATGTTTCCTAAAACATTTGTATACAATTTAAGAAATTTTTATAAGATATTTCAGGGGTTGATTCATTAATCCGCAATTGTATCGAATAAAATTTATCGGAATCCATTTTCTCAAAGCCTATTACAAATTTTGTGTTTATGGAATAAGCCGCTGCAATATGGAAATAAGAATCACCTCTTGATAAATCCATTACCACATCACTCCTCAATTTAGAAAGCTGTTCTGTGAATTTTTTAGTAGGCAAACCAAATTTGTTTTTATCTGTCTGATAAAACTCTATTTCTCTAATAGAATATTTTTGGTGGATATAATGAGCTTTAGCATTATTCAGAACTATTGTCACATCTTTTTTTTGTTGAAGCAGATGATCAATAATTTTAAGGGATGCCAAAAAATCCTTCTCCTCCTCAGGTAAAATGAGAGTGAAGAAATGCGAACGGGTAATAAATTGATTTGTAGCTAAAACTGCTTCGCGTTTCTTTTTAGTAAAATAAACAAACCAAAGTGTAAGTAGACGTGTAAAAAAAATCATAATTGTACTATTGTTTAATCAATTTTATAAATTCTTCTTCAGTTAGAACTGCAACACCTAGTTCGGTAGCCTTTTTAAGTTTCGAACCTGAAGCTTCCCCCGAAATTAGATAATTTGTTTTTTTGCTTACACTAGATGTTACTTTTCCACCAAGTGCAATAATTTTTTCTGACGCTTCTTCTCTTGTTAATGAGTTCAGCGTTCCGGTTAACACAAATGTTTTATTCAGAATTGGAGAACCATCCACTTGTTTTTTTTCTGTGTAGAAAATTAATCCGGCATTTTTAAGTCTCTCAATTAATTGGATATTCTTTTGATCATTAAAGAAAAGTTTTATACTATTACTTATGCTTTCACCAATTTCATAAACATTTGATATTTCATTTTCACTTGCATTTATTATAGCATCTATTGATAAAAAGTGTTCGCTTAGTTTTTTTGCAGCCCCCGAGCCGACGTATCTAATTCCCAATGCAAATAGCACTTTCGAGAATGGCTGCAACTTACTCTTTTCAATTGAAGAAAGAAGATTGTTAATACTTTTTTCACCTAACCGTTCGATTTTTATTAACTCATCTTTTCGATTGTTTAGATCATAAATGTCAGCATAAGTTTTTAAAAAGCCATAATCAACAAAAAGATTAACTAATGCTTCACCAAGTCCCTCAATATCCATTGCTACCCTTGAAGCAAAATGAATTATCCTTCCTTTGATTTGCTCGGCACACTCAGAGTTGACACAATAATATGCGACCTCATCTTTTGGTTTAAATAAAGGCGAGGAACAAACCGGACAGTTTGAAGGAGGCAATGTTGGTGTTGACCCAATCTCACGTTTTTCGGTGAGAACAGAAACAACTTTGGGAATTACATCTCCCCCCTTTTCAATAATTACAAAATCATCTTTGCGAATATCTTTTCTAACTATCTCATCATAGTTGTGAAGGGTTGCACGGCTTATTGTTGAACCGGCTAAAAAAACAGGCTCCAATTCTGCCACAGGAGTTATCGCACCAGTTCTACCAACCTGCCATGTAATTTGTTTAAGTTTAGTGGTTACCTGTTTTGGTTTGAACTTAAAAGCAGTTGCCCAGCGGGGAGATCTTGCAATATTTCCTAGGATTTTTTGTTGCCTTACAGAATTAACTTTTATTACAGCCCCGTCAATTTCATATGGAAGTGAATCACGCATTTCTTCGAACTTCTTACAAACTTCTATCACTTCATTAATTGACGAACAAACTTTGTATTCCTTATTTATACGAAAGCCAAGTTGTTCAAGTAACTTTAGATTTTCTGACTGACTTTTGAACTCATAATTTTCACTTAGCAGATAATAAGTAAAAATTCGCAAGGGACGCAAAGCAACCACTTGGGGATCTTGCAATTTCAAGGTCCCTGCTGACGAATTTCTGGGATTAGCAAAAAGTTTTTCGCCTTTTGATTCACGCTCCTCATTAAGTTTTCGAAAATCTTCAAGCTCCATATATATTTCACCGCGAACTTCAATTTTCTGTAAAGACAAATCTTTTATTTCACTGGTGTTAATGGATAAAGGAATCGCTCGTATTGTTTTAGCATTATTTGTAATTTCCTCACCAGTTGTCCCGTCACCTCTTGTGGCTGCTGAAATTAATTTGCCGTTTTCATAGCGCAAACTTACTGAGGCACCATCAATTTTGAATTCAACAACATATTCAACTTCTTCTCCTTTTGGAATACTTTCTCGTACTCTTCTGTCAAAATCGAATAATTCTTCTTCATCATAAGTGTTCGCGAGACTTAACATTGGGGAAAGATGTTCGATAGGTTTAAAGTTTTTTGTTAAATCTTTACCAACTCTTTGGGTGGGAGAATCTGATGTTATTAAATGAGGATGTTTATTTTCTAGATGAACAAGTCGTTGTAATAATTTGTCATACTCATAATCACTAATTTGCGGATCGGTTAAAACGTAGTAAAAATAATCATACTTATTTATTTCTTTGCGTAAGAATTCGATTTCGTTAATAGTTTCAGAATTCATAAATTATCTATTGTTATCAGTAACATTATCCGGATACCTTAAGCCATTTCTATCAACAATACATTTTAAAGCTCGCCCCTTTACGACGTTCAAAGGTAAAACTTCATTATTTAATGTGAGCGAAACACCGCTTGAATTGCCAATTACTAAACTAAAACTTTCTGAAGCCTTTAGTTCAATAGATTGTTTGGGACGCAGATAATATTCCTTTTCCATATTTTTATCAGACACGATACTAAACCAACTTGAGTCAACCGCACGGATCGAAAGGATGAGACTATCTGATTCTGAAATTTCGTTCATAGTTTCAGAATCTTCTAAAAATCTTCTTCTTTCGGCTAAACTACGTTCCTCTAAAACTTCTTCATAAGGCTTTTCTGTAATAATTTGTTTTGAACTTCCTCTAATCAGAAAAAAATAAATAGCAATAGCTAATACAACTAAAACAAAAGTTCCAATCATAATCAGTTGATTTTTATTATTAGGCGGAGGTTCTTTCTTGTAAGTATCGAATATCTCATTGTTCCGTTGCGGTAGAGGTTTATTCATTGCATACTGTTGAGGTTGGTTTGTAGCCGGGGTTTCGTTTTCAATTGGTTGCTCAGCTTCGGCAGTATATTTACCATCGCGTATTTGCGAAAACTTTTTGAGCATTTTATTCTCATCCAGACCCACGGTTCGGACATACTCTTTCAGAAAGGCTCTGACATAAATTTCCGGAAGGAATGTGAAATCACCAATTTCTATTGCTTCAAGAAACTTAATATCGATTTTTATTTTACTTGCAAGCTGCTCAAGACTCATACCCAGTGATTCTCGAGCCTCTTTAAGTTCTGCTGAAAATGTTTCAAACATATTTAGACATCATTTTAGTTTAGAAATTGTTATTCGAATTAACTGTTTCGCTTTAAAAGAGCAGCAAATGCTCCATCCATTTTGTGTTTATGTGGAAGAGTTTGCACACAACCGTTTTCGTCTATTAATTCTTCATGAAGATAATTTTTTGCATTAATTAATTCAAATTCAGGATGTGTTTTTAAGAATTTTGAAACAATATCAAAATTCTCTTCGGGCTCGGTTGTGCAAGTGCTATAGACAAGATAACCGCCGATCTTTACTAAACTCCCGGCTCTTTCAATTAAAGCATTTTGTAAATCATTTAAATTTCTGATATCAAGTAAATCTTTCTTCCATTTAATGTCAGGTTTCTTAGATAATGTACCCATCCCTGAGCAAGGCACATCAGCAAGAACTCTATCAAAAAGCTCTTCGCTTGTATATTCTAACGAATCAGCCCAAACAGTTTTGACACAAGTAATTGCTAATCTGTTAAGATTTTTATCAAGCATTTTTAATCTTGATTCAAACTTGTCAATTGAAACAATCTCTCCGTTATTATTCATAAGGTCTGCAAGATAAACGGATTTACCGCCCGGAGCCGCACATAGATCAAGAACACTCATCCCTGGTTCAGCTTGAAGAAGTTTACACGCAAGTCCGGCACTTTCATCCTGAATATTAAAATATCCTTCGATAAAATATTGCCATTGAGTAATGTTTGATAAGTTTTGGAGTTTAAAAAATTCAGGTAAATATTTACCTAATGTGAATTTCAAATTTACAGAATCAAGTAGATGTTGAAATTCGGGTGAGCTGATTTTTAATAAATTAACTCGAAGTGTGAGATAGGGTCTTTCGTTATTTGCAATGAGAAGGGCTTCTGTAGCTTCTTTTCCATATCGATTCAACCATCTTTTTACCAACCATGATGGATGTGAATAATACGCAGCCATATAACCGATGGTATCCTCCTCCGGATCGGGATAACGTAGGTTGTTTTTATTTTTTAGGATGTTTCTTAATACTGCATTTGTAATATCTGCAGGTTTCTGCCCTTGAAGTTTTTTAACAAATTCAACGGCTTCATTAACTGCAGCATACTCAGGGACTTTATCTAGAAACATTATTTGATAGAGAGCCACGCGAAGTGCATTCTTTAAAATTGGAATTGCCTTTGAGAATTGTCCTTTATAAAAACCACTCAATATCCAATCCAACCTTCCCATCCATCGAACAACGCCATGAACAATTTCATATAAAAGAGCTTTATCCTGACCGCTCAACTCATTGTTTTTCATTTCATTATCAAGAAGCTTGTCAAGATAAGCGTCAGTTCTTTCAACACGATTTAATATTTTTACAGCAAGACCTCTTACGCCGGTATAGAGATCACGTACAAGATGTTCTTCTAATTTTGTCATAAATTTTTAATACGGATAACCGCGTTTTCTCCTTTCTTTTTGAGTTAAATCAAATATTTTACGGAACAATTTTTCTTCAGATTCACTCATAACTTTCGAACGCCTGTGAAGAACGCGTTTGGCAGTTTCAATTGTTCTCTCTAAATCATAAGTTGTCATTGAATCACTTCCACCCCATGAAAACGAAGGGATGTATTTGGGAGGGAAATCAGCACCATAAATATTGCATGAAAAACCAACCATTGTTCCGGTATTAAACATTGTATTGATAGCCGTCTTACAATGGTCCCCCATTATTAAGCCTAAAAATTGACAACCGCTATTTACAATCTCACCATTGATATACATCTTCACACTGCCATAGTTATTTTTTAGATCACTGCAGTTTGTATCTGCACCTAAGTTAACCCAGCTTCCCAAATAAGCATGTCCTAAAAATCCGGAATGTTGTTTGTTAGTATAAGGAAGAATAATTGAATGTTCTACTTCACCCCCAACTTTGCAGACCTTACCGATACTAACATTCTCATAAATTCTAGCGCAACTTTTTACCTGGCTTTTCTCACCAACAAAAACCGGTCCTTCGATAACTGCATTCGGATAAACGATTGCATCTTTTGAGATATAAATAAATCCACCGGTAGCGTCTAAAACTGCGCCGGATTTAATCTCAGCTCCCTCCTCAATAAAGATGCTTTCTTCGTTTATTAAGTAAGCACCCGGATAAATTTTCCCTCTTAAATTTTCTTTCTTTTTGAAGTCAATATTTTGGGTTAGATATTTAAAATCTTTTTCCATTTCGATATGGTTATAATTAATCAGGTCCCAGACATAATTTATTACAGGGATTTCCACCTTTTCCACAAGTAAACCATCAAAATTTGCCGGGGTTAAAAGATCATATAAAGAATTTTTTACTTCTTGCAATTTTTTTCCTGAAACCCGTGCTGCAATAATATTATCGTCTGCCATATAGAGTTTATCTTCCGAGTCATTCAAAGGAATTATTTCAGCAAGATTCTCGGGTGCGATTATTCTTCCATTAATAAAAAGACAAGTGTCGTCTTCAATTGAATTAACTTTATAACCCGGATTTTTTGAAGTTAGGAATGCTTCTAAATAAGGACGAGTATGTAAAGAAACTTTTACTTCCGGATATGCTCTTGCAATTTTATCTCTTAGAGAAGAGATTCCGCATACCAAATTATATGCTGGTCGTGAAAAAATGAGTGGTTCAAGGCGGTCAAAATATATATCTTCAAAAATACAGAGTTGCATATAGTTCCCAATGAAGGTGGAAAAATATTTATGGCAAATTACGTATTCTTTTCATTTGAACAAAAGAGAATTATTGCCGATTAATTTTAAATAAAAGTTACAAATACCTCAAATAAAAAAAGCTATTCCAAATATGAATAGCTTTCTTAATAAAACTATGTTACGGCTATTAGTTTGAGGGTTTACCGTATTTTTTCATAAATTTCTCAACTCTTCCGGCGGTATCTAATAGTTTCTGTTTACCTGTGAAGAATGGATGCGAACCACTTGAAATTTCTAAACGAATAAGAGGATAGCTTTTTCCGTCTTCCCATTCAATCGTTTCCGTGGTTTTAATTGTTGACCGGGTCAAAATAGCAAAATCACATGAGAAATCTTTAAACACTACCGGTCTGTACTGCGGATGAATCCCTTTTTTCATTTCCTGAACCTTATTTTAATTTTCTAACTAGTCTGTAAATATATTATATCAGCTTGATTTTTCCAATATTCGAGTAAAAATAAAATTCTACTCACCTTTTCCTGAAAATTGCACTAAATATTGAACTCCCAAGTAATCCGGTTAAAAATGTACCGATAAACCCGAAAAGTGCCTGCAAAAACGGAGTTTGCGTTCTTGAGTTTTCTTCAAGCAACTTTTCTATTTCAACTTCTGACTTTCCGGCTGAAGTTAATATCTGTCTATAAGAGTCTTGAATTTCATTAAAATATTCAGGATAAAGTAGAGTTGTAAATATTATTGATGAGAAAAAGATTAATACACCCGCAATTATTGTAATCAACAATCCGTCTTTAATTAAATTTGAATATGACTTGCCTGACTCACCATTTGAACCTACTTCAAGAGAAGACTTTTTCAATCCGATGAAAAGTAGAACAAATTGGAAAATAATAACAATCCAAAATAAGTTTAATAAAATGGGATCTTTGAACCATCCGGTAAAACCCATTATAATTGTCCAAATAGCTACACTAATCCCTGTATATATACCAAATTTGATTGATGTACTCATTGCGCAATCCTTTCATAATTAGATTGAGGTAAAATAGCAAGTTTTATTCAGTAACCAAATATCATCTTAAAAATAGAATAGCAATTCCTACAACCGCAATAACTGCTCCGGTTATACTTCTATAAGTAAGTTTTTCTTTGTAAACATATTTAATCATTGGAAGCATGATAATTGGCATGGTTGACATCAATGTAGCGGCAATTCCAACTTTAGTATGAACGATAGCAATCAAACTGAAAGTTATACCTAAATAGGGTCCAACAATGCTACCGGCAATTGTTAATCCGAGAGATTTGAAATCATTGCGATAAAGTTTTATCGGATTTTTATATCTTTTTGCTAATAATAAAATTGGAAATAATATTATTATAGATGAAGCAATTCGAATAAATGTTGCAACAAATCCATGGATTTCTCCTTCATTGAATGCAAGTTTTGCAAAGATTAATCCCCCGGCTTGTCCGAGTGCACCAAGTAATCCATGAATGATACCGATTCTACTAATTTTATATTTTGAAGTTGGGGTTTCTTGTCTTTCAAGAATTACGAGTGCGATACCCCCTAAAGTAATAATCATCCCTAATAATCCTAATAAAGAAATTCTTTCAGCTAAGAAAAAATAACCAAGAATCGCAGTCATGCCTGGAGATATTGCCATCAATAACATACTGAATCTTGCACCGATATGTTGATAAGCTTTAAATAAAAATGTATCTCCGATAACAAGACCAACAATACCACTAGCACTCAGCAATAGTATCTGTTTTGATGAAATTTCATATGAGATTCCACCAATTAAAATTGTAAGCATCAACCAGAATGCCGCAAAAAAAAGTCTGTTAATATTTAATTGTACCGAACCAATTCGATGAGTCGCTTCAGCAAAAATTATTGAAGTAGCCGACCAAAGCAGTGCTGTAAGTAAAGCAGACAATTCTCCCGTAAATGGCAATTAAATTCCTTTTTTTAATAGTGAACCAATAAAAAAGCCGTCAATTTGACGGCTTATAATATAATAATATAAATAAAATATTATCCTTTATAATTTACTGCAGCTAATCCTGGGAAAATTGCTGAGAATCCAAGTTCTTCTTCAATTCTGATAAGTTGATTATACTTTGCAATTCTATCAGTACGACTTGTTGAACCAGTTTTAATTTGTCCGGCATTTGTTGCAACAGCAATATCGGCAATAGTTGTATCTTCAGTTTCACCTGAACGATGACTGATAACCGCAGTATAACTATTCTTTTTAGCCAATTCAATTGCATCCAGCGTTTCTGTGAGTGTACCAATTTGATTTACTTTGATTAGAATTGAGTTTGCAACACCTTTTTCTATTCCCATAGCAAGACGTTCTGTATTTGTTACAAATAAATCATCTCCAACAATCTGAATTTTCTTTCCAACTTTATCTGTTAACAATTTCCAGCCATCCCAATCATCTTCAGCTAAACCATCCTCTAATGATATTATTGGATATTGATTAACCCAGTTCACCCAATAATCGACCATTTTTTCGATAGATAATTCAGATTTATCCGACTTAAAGAATTGATAAACATTTCTTTCTTTAATAAAGAGTTCATTTGCAGCAGGATCAAGCGCAATACATATATCAGTACCGGGTTTATAACCGGCTTTTGTTATTGCTTCAAGAATTACTTCAAGTGCTTCTTCGTTAGATTTAAGACTTGGAGCAAAACCGCCTTCATCACCAACTGCCGTATTATAACCACGTTTTTTTAGAACAGATTTTAATGTGTGAAAAGTTTCAGCACCCATTCTAAGAGCATCAGCAAAACTATCTGCTCCAACAGGCATAATCATAAATTCCTGGAAGTCAACATTATTATCGGCATGTTTTCCACCGTTGATAATATTCATCATAGGCACAGGTAATACTTTTGCATTAACGCCACCAAGATATCTATATAAAGGAAGTCCAAGTGCTTCGGCTGAAGCTTTTGCAACCGCTAAAGAAACACCCAAAATAGCATTAGCTCCCAGGCTTGATTTATTAGGTGTACCATCAAGGTCAATTAGGAATTGATCAATACCGGTCTGGTCGAGTGCATCGAAATCAACTAACTCATCACAAATTTTTTCATTAACATTATCAACGGCTTTCAGAACACCTTTACCAAGATAGCGTCCATTGTCTTCATCACGTAATTCACATGCTTCATGTTCACCGGTTGAAGCACCGCTTGGAACGGCAGCTCGCCCAATGACTCCACATTCGAGTTCAACTTCCGCTTCTAAAGTCGGGTTTCCTCTTGAATCTAATATTTCTCTAGCACGAACATCTATAATTGTTGTCATTTCTATTCTCCTTGTTTTCTAATTTGAGTTTCTAAATTTTTATTTTTAACAATATCAAAATTACATAAAATCATTGATAGTAAAAGTGTAAAACCATATTATTTTTTGAATTTTTAATCAAGTTTTCTATTGAGTTTTCATGCTCAACGAAATGCGTTTTCTTTCCACATCAATTTGGAGAATTGTTACATCAACAATATCGCCAACCTGAATAAGTTCTAAAGGATTTTTTACAAACTTATTAGCCATTTGCGATATGTGTAGAAGTCCGTCCTGCTTTACCCCAATATCAATGAACGCTCCAAAATCAACAACATTTCTTACTGTCCCTTTCAAAACCATTCCGGGTTGAAGGTCTTCCATTTTTAAAACATCACTACGCAAAATCGGTTTCGGCATTTCCTCTCTCGGATCTCTTCCTGGCTTCTTTAAATTTTCGATTATATCAAGAAGTGTCGGCTCGCCTATATTTATTTCCTGAACAACTTTTTTAATTCCCTTTTTATTTATGAAGAAATCAAGCATTGGACCTGATTCTTTAACTTTTTCCTTTTGAATATTGAACATTTGCAATAATTCTTCGGCAGCTTTATATGATTCAGGATGAATAAATGTATTATCAAAAGGATTTGGACTGTTGGGAATTTTCAAAAATCCTGCTGATTGTTCAAAAGCTTTTTCACCCATACCACTAACTTCCATGAATTCATTGCGCCCGTTAAACCTCCCATTTTTCTCTCGATACTTTACAATATTTTCAGCTAATCGTTTATTTAATCCGGAGACATAAGTGAGGAGTGAAGCAGATGCGGTATTAACATCAACGCCGACATAATTGACGCAGCTCTCAACAACATTGTCTAACTTTTTCATTAATAATTTTTGGTCAACATCATGTTGATAAAGACCGACGCCAATTGACTTCGGATCAATTTTAACAAGCTCTGCAAGAGGGTCGAGGACGCGTCGTGCTATTGAGATATTTCCTCTCTGACTTGCATCCAGATCGGGGAATTCTTTTTTTGCGATTGGTGAGGCAGAATATACTGAAGCACCGGCTTCGTTGACAATTAAATAGTGACAATCAAGTTTGTTTGATTGAATCAATTCTGCAATTAACATTTCTGTTTCTCGGCTTGCTGTTCCGTTTCCAATCGCGATTAATTCAACTTTATATTTTTTTATAAAGGCAAGAAGAATTTTCTCTGCTTCAGATTTTTTGTTTTGAGGTGGATGGGGATAAATTGTAGAACCGTCAATATACTTTCCCGTTTTATCAATTATAGCAACTTTACTTCCGGAATAAAATCCCGGATCAATACCCATAATAATTTTTTCTGAGAAGGGTGGCTGTAAAAGAAGCTGTCGTAGATTGTTTGCGAATATCTCGATGGCATGAAGATCAGCCGCTTCTGTTAAATAGTTGCGCATTTCTCTTTCGATAGACGGAAAAATTAATCGTTTAAATGAATCTTCAATTACGGTCTGTAAAATTTCCATAAAAAAGGATTCATCATATTTCAGAAATGTTTTTTTGATGTTTTTATGAATTTCTATTTCATCAAATTGAAAATGGAGTTTAAGAAATTTTTCTTTTTCACCTCTATTGATTGCAAGTAATTGATAGGGTTTTATTTTTTTTATATCTATTGAGAAGTCGTAATAAATCAGATAGACTTCTTTTTTATCCTTTTCCTTCAGTTTTTCATTTTCCGTATCAGCCGAAACACTCTCTTTGGTTTTTTCTGTTTTCACCACAGATGTTTCAAGCAATATTTCTCGAACCACTTTACGAACTTCAGCATCTTCAGAAATCATTTCGGCAATAATATCTTTTGCCCCATGCAGTGCTTCTTCAATTGTTTCAACACCAAGTTCAACATTAATAAACTCTGCAAGTTTTTCTTCTAAATTTCCTAAAAACAATGGATTATCGAGAAAAAACATTGCAAGTGGTTCCAAACCTTTTGCTTTTGCAATTGTTCCACGGGTTTTTCTCTTAGGTTTATAAGGAAGGTAAAGATCTTCAAGCTCCTGTAATTTTGTACATGAAAATATTTTTGCTTGAAGTTCAGGAGTCAATTTCCCCTGCTCTTCTATGCTTTTAAGAATAGTTTCTCTTCTATCTTGAAGTAAAGTTAAATAATTTAACCTGTCTTCAATTTC
Source organism: Ignavibacteriales bacterium (assembly GCA_020061995.1). The sequence goes on from JAGUXE010000318.1 coordinate 60,631, forward strand.
TCTTAAAACATCCTCATCCAATCCACCGGTTGTCTCTTTTCGATATCTGGCGATAAAAGGAATAGTTGCCCCTTCGTTAAATAAATTTAGAACAGCATCAACTTGCTGTAATTTTATTGAAAGTTCATTTGCAATAATTTGGGGAATTATCATATTGTATCCTTAGAAAAATTTAGGCGCTAAACTAACGGGAAAGAAACTTCTTTTACAAGTTGATAAAGTTCTTTTTTCTTATATAAC
>JAGUXE010000256.1 GCA_020061995.1 Ignavibacteriales bacterium
AATAAATTTCACAAAGTATATTTCTATAAATTTCAATAGGGAAATTTGTAGAAATTTATGGAAACTCCTAGAAATTGATTGTTTGATTTTTGCCTGTCTAGCGACAGGCAGGCATTTTGATTTTTTGATTTAAGCTATTAATGACTTATAAAAAGGATTAATATGAATATTTCCATAATCGGTTCGGGTTATGTGGGTTTAGTTACAGGCGCTTGCTTTGCAGAATTAGGAAATAGGGTTAGTTGCGCTGATAACGATATTAAAAAAATAGCCTGTCTTAAAAAAGGTATTATCCCTATTTATGAGCCTGGCCTGGAAGAACTGGTTGCGCATAATGTTAAGAAAAAAAGGCTGCGCTTTAGCTTTAGTATCAAAGATGCAGTAAAAAATTCTGAAATTATTTTTATTGCTGTAGGCACCCCTGCTTTAGAAAATGGCGAAGCAGATTTGACCGGTATAGAAAATGTGGCACGTAATATTGCGATGAATATGACTAGTTATCGCCTTATTGTAGAGAAATCGACCGTCCCTGTTGAAACAGGCGAGTGGCTCAAGCGCACAATTTCAACCTATATCAAACGAAAAATTGAGTTCGATGTTGCCTCAAATCCGGAGTTCTTAAGAGAAGGCCAGGCGATAAATGATTTTATGCATCCGGATAGAATTGTCATTGGCGTTGAATCAAGGAGAGCCAAGGAGATTTTGACGAATTTATATAAACCCTTGAACGCACCTATAGTTGTCACCAGCATTAAGTCTGCGGAATTAATTAAGCATGCCTGTAATGCATTTCTGGCAAACAAGATTTCTTTTATTAATGCTATATCCCGTATCTGTGATAAGGTAGGTGCGGACGTAAAAGAGGTTGCCGATAGTATGGGGCTAGATAAAAGAATTGGTGCAAGTTTTTTAAATGCAGGCGCAGGTTATGGTGGTTCGTGTTTTCCTAAGGATGTAGATGCCTTTATAAAGATTTCAGAAAAGTTAGGTTATGATTTTGCATTGCTTAAGGCAGTAAAGAATATAAATGAAGAGCAAAAGGATTTTATTTTAAAAAAGTTAAAGGATGTCCTATGGATAGTTAAAGATAAAACTATTGGAGTGCTGGGTTTATCATTTAAACCTAATACTGATGATATACGTAATGCCCCTTCTTTAGATTTAATTAATGCCTTACAGACAGAGGGAGCAAAGATAAAGGTATATGACCCACAAGCTATGGAAAAGGCCAGAGGCATATTAAGGCAAGTGAGATTTTGCCAAGACCCTTACCAAGTATGTAGAGGTTCTGATTGTTTGTTGATTATTACAGAATGGGATGAGTTCAAAGAGTTAGATTTTGCTAAAGTTAAAAAATTACTAAAAAGGCCTTTTATCGTCGATGGTCGCAATATTTACGAACCACAAATAATGGAAAAATTAGGTTTTACTTATATTGGTATCGGAAGAAGGAGCAATAAAAAAAGCGCCTGACCCCTTTTTACCCTTTTTACAATAAAAAAAGCGCCTGATCCCTTTTTATATATGGATACTGAGCTTAAGGAGTTTAAAAAAAGAATTTACCGCAAAGAAATTAAGCTCGCCGTAGTCGGTTTAGGATACGTAGGCCTGCCTTTGGCACTTGAATTTGCTAAAAGCGGATTAGAAGTTTTTGGCATAGAGATAGATCAGGACAGGCTCAATCATCTGAAAAGAAAAGAATCTTATATTACTGATGTAACGGATGAAGAATTAAGGCAAGTTTTGGCAGGGGGAAGATTTAGGGCAGTCAGTGATTTTACGGTCCTCAAAAAAGCGGATGCGATTATTATTTGTGTGCCTACGCCGTTAAAGAGAAAGTATCGCCCGGATATTTCTTATATTAAACAAGCAGTTAAGTCTATTGCGGACCATATGAAAAAGGGGAGTTTGATTATCTTGGAAAGCACTACTTATCCGGGAACAACCGAGGATGTGATTTTACCTTTATTAGAAAAAAATAATTTAAAACATAATCGAGATTTTTACCTCTGTTTTTCTCCGGAAAGAATTGACCCGGGAAATAAGAATTATCCTGTGCATAAAATTCCCAAGATTGTGGGTGGCATAACTAAGGAAGCCACAGATTTAGGAGCCGCGGTTTATAAAAATATAATTGATGAAGTGGTTCCTGTATCTTCTGCGAGAACCGCAGAAGCAGCCAAGCTTTTAGAGAATACCTTCCGTCTGATTAATATCGGCTTAATAGATGAATTAGTAATGATGGCGCATAGAATGAAGATTGATATATGGGAAGTAATTGAGGCTGCGAAAACAAAGCCATTTGGCTTTATGCCATTTTATCCTGGCCCAGGGGTTGGCGGCCATTGCATTCCCAAAGATCCACTTTATCTATACTGGAAAGCCAAACATTTTGGATTTCATTCGCGTTTTATTATGCTTGCCTCAGATATTATAAACTATATGCCTGAATATGTGGTAGAGAGAGTGGAGGAGGTCTTAAAAGAAAAAAATACAGGATTAAAAAAAGCAAAGATTCTGATTGTAGGAGTTACCTATAAAAAAGATATAAAAGACCTACGCAAATCTCCTAGTATTGACATAATTGATATTTTGCAGAAAAGAAATATAAAAGTTTCCTATTTTGATCCTCTGATTCCATTCTTAAGATTAAATCATATAAATCTTAGGTCTATAGAACTTAAAAAGGACGTGCTTAGAAAGTTTGACTGTGTGGTTATTGCTACAGACCATTCAAAAGTGGATTACGATTTTATATTAAAACACTCCCAGTTAATCTTTGATACCCGAAATGTCTACAGGGGTAATAAAAATAAAAAGGTAGTTATACTATGAGCAAATTTCTGGTTACTGGTGGTGCGGGTTTTATCGGTTCGCACCTCGTAGAACGACTACTCAGAGAGGGCCAAACTGTGCGCATTTTGGATAATTTCTCATCGGGAAAAAGAGAGAATCTAAATTTTATTTACGAACTTAAGAACTTGCGAACTTACGAACTAATAGAGGCGGATATCCGTGATTATTCAATTTGTCAGGAGGCTTGCAAGGGAATTGATTTTGTTCTACATCAGGCAGCCCTAAGAAGCGTGCCTAAGTCTATGTTTAATCCCAAGGAATACAATGAGGTAAATATAAATGGTACTTTAAATATGCTACAGGCTTCTTTAAAAAACAAAGTTAAGTGCCTGGTGTTTGCATCCTCTAGTTCAGTATACGGTGATATAAATAAATTTCCCGAAAAAGAAAATTTCCTGCCACAACCCATTTCACCTTATGCCTTAACCAAGCTAACCGGAGAGCATTATTGTAAAATTTTCACTCACCACTATGGTTTAAGTACCGTATGTTTGCGGTACTTTAACGTTTTCGGCCCGCGCCAGTCTTTGGACGACGAATACGCCGTTGTCGTCCCTAAATTCATTACTTGTATGCTAAGAGGCGAACATCCGCCTATATATGGAACCGGTAAACAATCACGCGATTTTACTTATGTGTCCAATGTTGTAGAAGCAAATATTCTGGCCACAAAAAAAGCGAACTTAAAAGGCCAGGTGTTTAATATTGCCTCTGGAAAGGACTATAATATTTTAGAATTAGTAAGGATATTAAATAAACTAATGAATAAGGATATAAAACCAATCTTTTTAAGTTCCCGCGCTGGTGATGTGTTTAGGACACTCGCTGATTTATCCAGGTCAAAAAGTATTTTAGCTTTTTTGCCCAAGATAGATTTTATTAAAGGCCTGGAATTGACTATTAATTACTTTAAAGAAAATGCCTAAAAAATTAGCTGTTGTTACAGGTGGTGCTGGTTTTATTGGTTCCCATCTTTGCGATAGATTAATAAAGGAAGGTTTTAAGGTTGTATGCCTTGATAATTTTATTACAGGTAATTTAGAAAATATAAAACACCTGCTTAAAGATAAAAATTTTAGTTTAATTAAACACAATGTTACAAAATATATTGATATCAGAGAGAAGGTTGATTATATTCTACATTTTGCTTCACCTGCTTCACCAGAAGATTATTTAAGGTTTCCCATTCAGACATTAAAGGTAGGCTCTTTAGGCACGCATAATGCATTGGGGTTGGCCAAAGAAAAACACGCAGTATTTTTATTAGCTTCAACTTCAGAGGTTTATGGCGATCCGCTTGTAAATCCCCAACCAGAGGAATATTGGGGTAATGTGAATTCGGTGGGGGTGCGAGGTTGTTTTTCAGATAATACAGAAATATTAACGAAAGAAGGTTGGAAGCTATTTGAAGATTTATCAAAAGAAGATGAAGTTATAACGTTGAATGAAAATGGACTTCTAATAGAATATCAAAAACCAACAGAGATAATTAAAGAAAGATATATTGGCGAACTCATTAAGTTTAATAATACGAAGATAGATTTACTGGTGACGCCAAATCATAAAATGTATGTTAAACGAAGAAGCAGCAAAAAATCTACATTAATAGAAGCATTTGAGTCTATACGTTGGGATAGGGCGGAGTTATTAAAATCTGGTTCATGGACTGGAGAAGAAAAAGAATATTTTTATCTACCCTTAGTTAAGAATGCAAAGACAAAGCAATGGAAAAAAATAAAGATGGATATATGGCTTGAATTTTTCGGATATTTTATTACAGAGGGTTGCACTTATCTAAATAAGGGGCAGTCAGTTATCAATAATAAAATTTATGGGAAGAAAATAAGTACAGTATTAATTTCCCAATCTAAAAAGAATTCAAAGAAAAGAAATAAGATTAAAAAATGCCTTAGGAAATTAGGATTTAAATTTTATGAGGAAAATGCCCAGTTTAGAATTTTAAGTAAGCAACTGTATACCCATCTTCAGAAATTCGGAAAATCCAAAGACAGATATATTCCAAATGAGTTGCTTATGCTTTCCGGAAGACAATTAAAAATACTTTTTGACGCGATGATGTTAGGGGATGGTTCAAGCGATGGCAGAAAGTTTTATTCCAGCTCTAAACGTTTACTTGATAATATGCAAGAGATGCTTTTGAAATTAGGGATGGCTGGGTCAATAAGTATAAAAGATAAAATAAGAAATACCAGAATGGTTTTTATTCTTACAGATACTCGAAAAGATTTTCTTACCCCATTATATCCTAAAAGAACTATAGAAAAGTATAATGGATTTGTTTATTGTGTAACTGTACCTAACCATATTATCTATGTAAGAAGAAATGGCAAAGCTCTATGGTGTGGAAATTGTTATGATGAGGCCAAACGTTTTGCTGAGGCAATCACTATGGCATACCATCGGGTGCACAAGATAGATACGAAAATTATCAGGATTTTCAACACCTACGGGCCCAGAATAAGAATGCATGATGGCCGGGTAGTGCCTAATTTCATTTATCAGGCATTAAATAATAAACCTTTAACCGTATATGGTAAAGGTCAGCAAACTAGAAGTTTTTGTTATATCGATGATTTAGTGCAAGGGATATTTAAGCTGATGCATTCCGGGGTAAATGACCCTATAAATTTAGGTAATCCTTGCGAATTTACAATTTTACAGTTAGCTAAACTAGTCATTAAACTAACAGGCACAAAAAGTAGGATTGTTTTTAAACCTTTACCACAAGATGACCCTCGCCAGCGTAAACCGGATATTAGTAAAGCCAAGAAATTACTTAAGTGGCAACCCAGGGTAGAATTAGTAGACGGCTTATGTAAGACCATTGAATGGTTTTCCTGCCGGAGAGAGCGCTTTCCTTGACATAACCCTAGTCATATGTTATACTTTAACAATTATAGCAAAAAGAGAGGAGAGAATGCCAATAGATATCATAAAACAATTTAATTGGGTAGACATTTTTGTTGTAATCCTAGTATTTAGAATATGTTACATCTCTATAAAAAATGGCTTAGCCAAAGTTTTTTTTAAGTTATTAGGTACTTTAACTGCCATTTATATATCTTTACACTATTATATTGTTATTTGCGACTTCATACGCAAGTATATACCTGTTGAAAAATTCCCTTTAGAATTTTTAGATTTTCTTGTTTTTACGGTATTGGCAATATTGGGGTATCTGGTATTTGTAATACTGCGCAGTATATTTGACTGTTTCATAAAAATGGAGGCTGTGTCCAGATTGAATAAGTGGGGCGGATTGGTTTTGGGCATATTAAGAAGTTTTTTACTGGCGGGTTTAATTATATTTATGCTGGCTATATCCAGCATAGGTTATTTTAAAAAAAGCACAGAAAATTCTTATTTTGCTAAGCGATTTTTTAATATTGCCCCTAATACATACAGTTGGCTTTGGAACACCATCACTTCTAAGTTTATGACTGCAGAAAAATTCAATAACAAGGTCACTGAGCTCCAACAGGGTTTTGTTAAAAAATGATTACACAGATTCTAAATTCAGATTACACAGATTAGGACTCTTAAGAAGGAAATCTGTGTAATCTACGCCTTTTAATCTGCGTAATCATAAATATAAAGTTTTTATACTTTATTTTAAAAAAATGAAATTATCCTATTTTTATAACCAAGTTTTAAAATTTGGAATTGAACGTGACCCCAGGATTAATAAAAAAAAGATAAAATCTTATGCTGATACCGCTATACTTTATGGAAGTCCTGATGCGCAAATAAAGAAAATTCTGGTAGGTATAGATATAGAAGTAGGCGAGTTATTATTGGCAGATAGAATTCGACAAAGAGGAGGTTTAGACCTGGCTATCTCTCATCATCCTGAAGGAAAAGCCTACGCAGCACTCTTTGAGGTAATGCAGCTACAGGTGGATATATTAAAAAAGCTTGGGATTGCAGAAAGCGTTGCCCAGAGACTTTTAGAGGAAAGAAAGCGGGAGGTAGAAAGAAAAATTCTGCCGCAGAACCATACTCGTGCGGTAGATGTAGCCAGGCTCCTTGATATGCCATTTATATGTGTGCATACACCTGCAGACAACCATGCCTTTGGGTTGGTGCAGAATTTAATGGAAAAGGGGAAACCCCAGAAAGTCCAGGATATCGTGGATATTTTAATGGAAATACCAGAGTATAAATTGGCCACAAAAAATTACGCCGGACCGCGCATTATTTTAGGTAATCCTAAAAGGTGCGTGGGCAGGATTTCGGTAGAGATGACTGGTGGCACTGAGGGTCCCCGCAATGTCTTTGATAAACTTTATAAGGCAGGGGTGAGGACCTTAGTCTGTATGCATTTAAGCGAGGAGCACTTTAAAAAAGTAAAAGATGCAAATCTGAATGTAGTTATTGCTGGCCATATATCTTCCGATACTTTAGGGCTTAATTTGTTATTAGACAGGATTGAAAAGCAAGCAAAAGAAAGATTACAGATAGTTAGTTGTTCGGGATTTAACAGAATAAGGCGAACCTAGAAATTCCAATTCCAATGCGGGTTTGGAATTTGAATTAAATATGGCAATCGGTCGTATCCCTGAGAATATATTAGAGGATATCTTAAGCCGCGTGGATATCGTAGAGGTAATCTCAAGTTACATACCACTTAAGCGCACAGGAAGGAATTTTAAAGCCTTATGTCCGTTTCATCATGAAAAAACTCCTTCTTTTATAGTTTCACCTGACCGACAGATTTATCACTGTTTTGGCTGTTGCGAATCAGGCAATGCATTTAAGTTTCTTATGCGTTTTGAAAGAATGGAATTCCTTGAGGCGGTAGAAACTTTGGCAAAAAAGACGGGTGTGGTTTTACCAAAATTTAAAGAAGAAGACCAAAAAACCGCAGGTATAATTACGCAACTTTATAAAATAAATGAGCTGGCTGCTTTATTCTATATAAATTATTTAGATTCTCCCGAAGGCAGGCAGGCAAAAAATTATCTACTAAAACGAGGTATTAGTAAAGAGGCGAGTGAATTGTTTAAATTGGGACTTGCACCGGATAAATGGGATGCCTTAATGAATTATCTAAGGAGTAAAAATATCAGCCTTTCCTTGCTCGAGAAAGCAGGCCTTATCCTTGCTAAAGAAGGCGGCGGTTATTATGATAGATTTCGCAAGCGCATTATCTTTCCTATAGTTGATATTAAATCTAGGGTAGTTGGCTTTGGGGCAAGGGTGCTGCCTGCCCCGAGCGCAGTTGAGGGGGATGATAGTTTGCCTAAATATATTAATTCTCCAGAAACACCTATATACGCTAAAGGAAGGAATCTTTATGGGCTAAATTTCGCTAAAGATAGCATAAGAGAAAATGACTTTGCAGTAATTGTGGAAGGTTATTTAGATTTTATTACACCCTATCAAGCAGGTTTTAAGAATATCGTTGCTTCCCAGGGTACAGCGCTTACCTTGGAGCAGGCCAGGCTCTTAAAAAGATATACGCATAATGTAGTCATGGTTTATGATGCTGATGATGCGGGCGAATTAGCTACTTTAAGGACATTAGATATATTTGTAGAAGAGGAAATGAATGTAAAGGTTGTCTCTCTGCCAAAAGGATTTGACCCTGATTTATTCCTGCGTAAGAACGGAATAGCTAATTTTAAAGAAAAGATTACACAGGCCAAAGGTCTTTTTGACTATAAGCTAGAAATTTTAAAATCACGTTATAATTACAGAGACATAGAAGGAAAAGCAAAGATTTCCGAGCTTATGCTTGAGACTATAAACAAATTTAGAAATTTGGTTTTAAAGTCAGAGTATATTAAAAAACTAGCCCAAGATTTAGATATTAAAGAGGAAGCGCTATTACAAGAAATGAAGAAGACAAAAAAACCAAAGACATTTATAGATTATGAACAGCCAGTGCAAAAGAATGTATTGAGTATAAATCCTACTGAGAAATTGTTAATTAAGTTGATGCTTCAAGAGTCAGAACTTATTCACCGCGTAAAGGATGCCCTTCAGCCAACAGATTTCCAAGACGAAAGGACTTCAAGAATTGTCTCTATAATGTTTGACCTGATCGAACAGGGAAAAAATGTAGAGCCAAGAATTCTCATGAATTATCTTAACGAGGAAAGTGTCCGGCAAGTTATTTGCGAATCAGTTTTTCTACCTGAGGAATTATCCACGCAGAATAAAGAGAAGATAGTAAATGATTGTATACAGCGCGTAAAAAAAGAAAAATTAAAAATAAAGAAACAGCGATTACACGAGCAGATAAAGACAGCTCAACATCTGGGAGATGAAGAAAGGCTGAATAGGCTTGTAGAGGAATTTCATCATTTAATTAGAGGTCTCTGAAAAACTCCTAGTTTTAGGTCAGAGACCTCTGATTACGTGGCTGGGACATAATTCCCAGTCGATAAATGCTCTTTATAAAAAACCACCTCTGAGGTAAAATTATATTAGAGGTAGTGTCTTTTA
>JAGUXE010000049.1 GCA_020061995.1 Ignavibacteriales bacterium
AGACTATTAGCGCATGAGCCTAATCTATTCAAAGCAGCAAAAATTATTCGTGAAATGGGTGTAGAAATATTAATAATTAAAAAAGGGGAACACGGAGCTCTACTTTTTACAGAAGATATAATATTCTCTGCTCCGGCTTATCCGTTAGAAATGATTAATGATCCTACCGGTGCTGGGGATTCTTTTGCCGGTGGATTTACAGGTTATTTGCATAAAACTCAAGACCTAAGTGCTGAAAATATGAAACGTGCTGTTGTTTACGGAAGTACTATGGCTTCTTTCTGCGTTGAACAATTCAGTACAAAGGGATTGGAAAACATTTCTTATTTGAGAATTCAAGACAGATTTAGAGAATTCCAATCAATAAGCAAATTTGATGAAGAAAACTGATTACTTCTCTGTTAGATTAATAAATGACGAATTAGTTTTCCTTAATCAAACTCTCATTCCTTTTGAAGAAAATTATATTACTACTTCTTCTTATGAACGAATTGCAGCCGCTATTGAAAGACTTGAAATTCGAGGAGCTCCTGCCATTGGGATCGCAGCGGCTTTTGCACTTGCGCTATCACAAAAAGAATCATTCAACACAACAAATTTTGATGTTGCCTATAACAGACTAATATCGACCCGGCCGACGGCTGTAAATCTTTTCTGGGCATTAAATCGAATAAAGAAAATCTTTGATAACCTCGTTAGCAATTCTGCACCGAATAATGTGATATTTAAATATCTGATAGATGAAGCAAAAGCAATTCATATAGAAGATGAAGAGATGTGTCGGTTAATCGGAATAAATGGAGCTTCACTGTTTACAAAAAGAATGAATGTTTTGACTCATTGCAATACAGGAAAACTTGCTACCGGCGGTGATGGGACAGCATTTAGCGTAATAAAAACTGCTTTTGAGAGAGATTTAGTTGAATATGTTTATGCAGATGAAACACGCCCACTATTTCAAGGTTCACGATTGACAGCATTTGAATTACAGAAAAATGAAATCCCATTTTCTGTTTTACCTGATTCCGCAGCGGCTTCTTTATTTGCAGCGCATAAAATAGATATTGTAATTACAGGTGCCGATAGAATTGCAAGGAATGGAGATACTGCAAACAAAATTGGTACTTATAATCTTGCTCTCATTGCGCATCATCATAGCGTTCCTTTTTATATAGCTGCTCCTTCTTCAACAATAGATTTATCGGTAGATGATTCATCTGGAATCCCTATTGAGCAACGCAGTCGAAATGAAGTACTTGGAATCTTTCCTAATAATGAATTAACTAAGAACATAAATGTTTACAATCCCTCCTTTGATATAACTCCCTCGAAATTAATTACCGGCATAATAACCGAAAAGTGTATTTACAATTTCCCTTATGCATTTTAATTATGAGCACGATTGTTAAGACTGAGGCAATAGTCCTTTCAAAGTTAAACTATAGTGATACAAGCAAAATCGCTCATTTTTATACAAAAGATTTTGGAAAAATTTCCGGGATACTTAAAGGAGGTAGAGCCAAAAACTCCAAGATTGGTGGAATGGTTGATCCACTGAATGTTCTTGAAATTGTATTTTATCAAAAAGAAAATCGAGAAATTCAAATTGTTACTAGTGTTGAGTTAATAGAGTTTCATCCTTTAATTAGAGAAGATTTTGATAAATTGAAATTCAGTTATGCAATAATAGAACTCATTAATTTTCTGACGATTGAAAGTGAAGTTAATTTTCGTTTATTCAAAGGGATCAAGAAAATATTACATAACATGAATTTAAATAGTGAAGGTCCTGCAATCCTATATTTAAGATTTTTTGTATTTCTTATGCAAGAATCCGGATTTGAACTCCAACTAAATATTTGTACTGAGTGCAATAATGAAATAAAAAGTAATGATGTTAATGGTTTCAACTATGAGAAGGGAATCCTCTGTTCTGAGTGTTCTAAGGAGCATCTGATTTCTCTGAAATTAAATAGGGAACTTTTTGACCTATTAATTTGTCTAAAATCAGGTAAGAAAATATTAACTTATGATGAAAATCTAATCAAGTCGGGAATTAAATTCTCAGAAAATTATTTAAGGCATCATCATCATGAGTATAAAGGTTCACAATCATTAAAATTAGAGTAACGTATAGATAGATTGGTACTAATTTAATAAACAAATATTTCCTCAACTATTAGTCCAAAAGGAAAAATGATGAAAACAAAAAAAATTCTCGGTGCAGCAGGTTTAATTCTATTAGGTATTATTTTCGGAACGATTTTAGTCTCAGGATTCGGTTGGGTTAGACCCGGCATTGCTGATATTAGACTTGGTGCGTCAGCACCTCCGGTAAATTTAAATGCAGATGCAAATTCTTTTAGCCAGGCATTTATTGAAGTTGCTGAAAAAGTCACTCCCTCGATTGTGCAGATATCAGTTGTTTCCACAGGTGGTGAAAATCCTCATAAGGATCTATTCTTTTTCCCATTTAAAGATTTAGAAATCCCCAGAGAACAAATGGGATCGGGAAGCGGGATTATTATAAGTACGGACGGTTATATCTTGACCAATAATCATGTAGTCGAAAAAGCAACAAAAGTTACGGTTGGATTTAATGATAAAAGAAAACTTGAAGCTAAAGTTATCGGGACAGATCCTTTAACTGATTTAGCCGTAATTAAAGTAAGTGCGGATAACCTTCCATCGGCTTTTTTGGGAGATTCTGATAAGTTGAAAGTTGGACAATGGGTAATGGCAATTGGTAATCCTATGTCACTTTCTTCAACCGTAACAGCAGGAATTGTTAGCGCACTCAATAGAGGGCAGCTTAACTTAATTCGTGACAGACAAGGTTATGGTGTCGAAAATTTCATACAAACTGATGCAGCGATTAATCCGGGTAATAGTGGCGGAGCATTGGTTGATTTATCGGGTGCCGTTATAGGTGTAAACTCAGCTATTGCTACACAAACAGGAACTTACATTGGTTATGGTTTTGCGATTCCAATTAATTTAGCTAAAGCAGTTGCAAAAGATTTAATTGCAAATGGAAAAGTTAGTAGAGGTTATATAGGTGTACAAATTCGTGAAGTGGATGAAGCTCTTGCCAAATCCTTAGGACTCGAAGGACCAAGAGGTGTAATAGTTGACGGAATAGTTGAAGATGGGGCTGCAGCAAATGCCGATGTTAAAAGGGGTGATGTAATTCTTCAAGTTGATGAGAGAATTGTTAATAAACCAAATGAATTGCAAGGATATATTGCTGCCAAAACCTCTGGGACAAAAGTAAAACTCACAATATACCGTGATGGTAAGGAATTAGAGAGAACTGTTACTCTTAAAGCTAGAGAGGATGATAAATCTTTAGCCGCTGCAGATGAAAAAGTAGATAGAAAGGAAGAGAAAACTACTGCAGAGACCGCAAATTTTGAGGACTTAGGATTAACTGTTAAAAATCTGTCATCCAAGGAAAAATCAGAATACAAAGTTGAACACGGAATTCTGATTACTAATGTTAAATCCCTGAGTGCAGCTCAAACACAAGGATTAGGAAAAGATATCTTAATACTAAAGGCTGATCGAAAAGATGTTAAGTCGGTTAAGGATTTCCAGAATATTGTTAAAAGTAAAAAAGGCAGCGCCTTATTGCTTGAGGTTGCCGATAAAGATGGAACGATCAGATTTGTTGGAATTGAAATTCCGGAATAATTGATCAGAATAGTTTCATTAATGATTTAGGGCTTTTTTAAATCCATCATTATCTTTATAGAAGGATATAGTTGGGATTTGGAAAAGCCCTTCTTTTTTAATTTTCTTTAAAAGCTTACACAACTTTTTTATCTTTACTAATCATTAAACAGGAATATTATGATACGATTTCTAACAGCAGGGGAATCACATGGTAAAAGTTTGGTTACTATTATTGAAGGATTTCCATCCAATTTAAAAATTGAACCGAATGAAATAAATATTCAACTCAAAAGAAGGCAGTCAGGGTATGGGCGAGGTCTTCGCATGAAAATTGAAAATGATATTGCCGAGATTTTATCCGGTATTAGATTCAAAAAAACTTTAGGCTCTCCCATAGCTTTAAAGATTGAAAATAAAGACTGGGAAAATTGGATTGAAAAAATGTCACCCGAATTTGTTAATAAAGTTGAGAAGATAACAATACCACGTCCGGGGCACGCTGATTTAACAGGTACTACCAAATATAATTATGATGATATACGAAACTCTATTGAAAGATCCAGTGCCAGAGAAACTGCTGCGCGTGTAGCGGCTTGTACAATAGCAAGAATATTTTTAGCCGAGTTTGGTATAACAATAGGTAGTTTTGTTGAAAGTATTGGGGGGATTTATTCTAAAAAGCCTTTTTCTCAATATCTTTTTTCAAATGAATTACAAAAAGATTTTTCCGGAACTTCATTACTTAATGAAGCGGATAAGAGTGATGTTCGAGTATTGGATGTTGAGCATGAAAACAAAATAATTTCTAAAATAAAATATGCAAAGAAAAAAGGTGATACGCTCGGAGGTACATTTTATACGGTTGCAACAGGGGTTCCACCCGGTTTGGGGAGTTTCATTCAATATGATTTAAGGCTGGATGCAGATATTGCATTTAATATAATGTCTATCAACGCAGTTAAAGGAGTTGAAATTGGGACGGGGTTTACATCGGCTGATGTTTTTGGTTCTGTCTCACATGATGAGATAAGTAAAGATACAAATGGTTATTCCAGAAAGACGAATAGAGCAGGTGGGATTGAAGGGGGTATTTCAACCGGATTACCAATTATTGTTAGAGCAGCAATGAAGCCCATCGCAACTTTAATGAGTCCAATTCAAAGTGTTGATCTTAAAAACGGAAAAGCTGTTGATGCAAGAAGAGAAAGAAGTGATTTTGTCGCGGTTCCTGCTTGTGCTATAATTTCAGAATCAATGCTGGCATGGGTTATTGCAAAACACTTTCTTAATAAGTTTGGCGGTGATTCCATGGAAGAGACAACTGATAATTATAACTCATATATGAAGAAAATAAATAACCGAATCAGAAAAAAATTCAGCAGGTGATATGATTAGAATAAAAAGTTTTGTTGTTAGCCCTTTTAGCGAAAATACTTATATTGTTTGGGATGATGAAAGTTTAGAAGCCGCATTAATTGATCCCGGAACACTGGAAATATATGAGTTTGATGAAGTTAGAGAATTTATCGAATTCAATAAATTAAAGTTAAAATTTCTTATTAACACTCATTGTCATCTCGATCATATCTTCGGAAATAAAAAGTTTAAAGATTTTTATAACCCGAAGTTTTATGCTCCAGAATTGGACTTACCACTTTTACAAAACGGACACCGACAGAGTTTGCAATACGGAATTACATTTGATGCATCACCACTGCCGGATGAATTCATTAGTGAAGAATTAGTACTAACGCTTGGACGTAAAGAAATTAAATTTCTTTTTACCCCTGGGCATACTCCGGGTGAGTATTGTATCTATTTTGAAGAAGAAAAATTTTGTATAACCGGTGATGTATTATTTCATGAAAGCATAGGGAGAACTGATCTTTGGGGAGGTGATTATGAAACACTTCTCTGTTCCATCAATGAGAAATTATTAACTCTTCCTGAGGACACAATAATATATCCCGGACACGGTGATAAAAGTAGCATCAGACACGAAAAGAGGTTTAATCCTTTCTTGAAATAGTTTATTTATATTTCAAGTATGATTGTGTCGTTAATTAGAGACGCCATAAGGTTGTAAGGTGTAGTGAACATGAGACAAATACATTAAAAAAAATAAATATTCACATTGGTATCCAATTTGTTTGTTATATAAAAGAAAAAAATTAAATTTGCACGTCATAAATAATTTAAGGAGTCATATATGAAAAAGTGGGCCATTTCGTTTCTTAGTTTCTTTTTAATTACATTTTTTATTTCGCAAGCAACTTTAGCTCAGGAGGAGACAAATGAATTAGAAAGTACACTCTCCAAACTATCACAAAGTGCTGCAAGTAAATATGTAGCGCCAATTGTTTCAGGTTTCGGTGCTAATCTGAACTCAGGTTGGGTTCATAGAGCACCTTCTTCAAAAATTTTCGGTATTGATTTTGAACTTGGTTTTGTTTTTATGGGAACAATGATGGGGGATGATGCAAAATCATTCTCAACCAACGGTACTTTCAGATTCACTAAAGCACAAGCTCTACAAATGGTTCAAAATGTTAGCTCAAATGCTTCCATTAGAGATGGCCTTGCAAATGAAATAATTAAAAGAGATTTTAATGTGGGGATTACAGGACCTACAATCGTTGGCTCTGAAACTGAATTTGTTGGTGTAGACTTTAGTGGAGAAACAATTTCTTATGGTGGTCAAAGCTATAATATACCAGCTCAAAGAGTTGAAACACCTGTATCTGGTTATTTAAAAGATTTGAGTGTACTGCCATTGTTTGCTCCTCAGTTTACCATTGGTACAGTATATGGTACTTCAGCTTCTTTCCGATTCTTACCATCAATTGAAATTGGGGATCTTGGAAAATTCAGTTACTTCGGATTCGGTTTACAACATAATCCAAGTATGTTTATCCCGGTTCCTATACCGCTTGATGTTTCAGTTGCTTTCTTTACGCAATCATTAAAAGTTGGTGATATTTTTGATGCATCTGCAACAACTTTTGGTGTTTATGCCAGTAAGCAATTCGGACCCGGAATGTTGAGCGTTACCCCTTATGCAGGTTTAGCATTTGAATCGTCATCTATTAAAATTAAATATAACCAGATAATAAGTGATCCTACAAATCCTTCACAAGAGTTAAAATTACCAGTTGATTTTGAACTCGAAGGTGAGAATTCAGCACGTTTCGTTTTAGGTGCATCTTTTAAATTGGCCTTGGTAAGTATCAATGTTGATTACAGCATGGCTAAATACAATTCATTTAGTGCTGGTTTAGGTATCGCTTTCTAGAATAATTAACTATTCGTTTTTAAAAGGCTGCCGCGATTGGCAGCCTTTTTTTTGTAATGCAATCAATCCACGGCATCAAACTTATTATTAAATTATTTTATATTTTTGCAATCATTAATAATCGGTGAATCAAATGATTGATTTTAAAAACGCATCTCACATTAAACTTAAACCAATACCTTTTGAAGAGGTGAATGAGTTTACCTATAAAATGTTACTTGATGATGAAACTATTGAAGCCGCATTTCATACAATAAGAGATCAGTTAATCTTTACAAATAAAAGAATTATCTCGATCGATATTCAAGGTTTGACAGGTAAAAAGATTGATTTCACTTCGATCCCATATAGTCGAATTCAAACCTTTTCAGTTGAAACTGTTGGTATGATAGATGTCGATTGTGAATTGCAAATTTGTGTAGCTTCAATGGGTTGTATTAAGTTTTATTTTGAGAGTGGTTTCGACATTGTAAGTTTTAATAAACTTGTTAGTAAGTATATTTTGTGAAGAATTCATTTCCATTCTTCGAATACTTCCTGATTTACAAATGACTAAATTTTATCAACTTTCTAAACCAAATTTAGATCAATCAGAACTATCCGCCATTGGTGCAGTTTTGCAAAGTGGTTATCTTGGGATGGGGAAATCGGTTGAAGAATTTGAAACCAAAATATCAAGTTATTTAGATAATAATTGTGTTGCAGTCTCATCTTGTACAGCAGCATTATTCCTTTCACTAGAAGCATGTGGTATAGGAAATGGTGATGAGGTTCTGGTCCAATCAATGACATACACCGCAACGTATCAAGCAATCCTCAATACAGGTGCTATTCCAATCGCTTGCGAAATTCATCCAGAAAATTTGAGTGTAAATCTCAGGGATGCAGAGTCAAAAATCACATCTAGAACAAAAGCGATTGTACCAGTTCATTATAATGGTTTTGCCAGATCTTTGAAAGAAATTCTTGAATTTGGGAGAATTCACAATCTAAGAGTCATTGAAGATGCAGCTCATGCATTTGGGTGTAGGGTCGAGAATACATTGGTTGGTTCATGTGGAGAAATAACATGCTTCAGTTTTGATCCAGTTAAAAGCTTAACTTGTGGCGAAGGGGGAGCAATTGTTTCTGCTGATTTGGATATAATTGATAGAGTAAAAAAAACTCGATTTATTGGAATTGATAAATCTGCATTTAAAACTAATTCAACCGGATTTTATCAACCTGAACAAGCATCGACTCTAGGTTGGCGATATCACATGAGTAACATAAATGCTGCAATAGGTCTTAGCCAGTTTAACAAATTCTCTATGATAAAAGAGAGAAGACAAATGCTAGCAAAGCGCTACGATGAAAACTTGAAAAATATTTCTTTTGTTGAACTTCTACCATATAATTACGATGAAATTATTCCATATCTTTTCGTTGTTAAGCTTAAAAAAGAAAATAACCAAGAAGTCATCAAGCAACTGTCCAGTTATGGAATTCAAGCAGCTTATCATTATTTCCCTTGTCATCTTCAAAGCTATTTTAAGAAATATACTTCTTCTCCATTACCCGTGACAGAAAAACTCTATAAACATTTGTTATCATTACCAATGCACATTGATCTTACGGTTGAGGATGTTGATTACATATCTGAAATACTTATTAGAATTTTAACCAAAGGTAATTATGCCTAAACTGTTACTAATCAATCCCCCAGCGCCATTTCTTGCATACCCTAATTCTGCTCCTCATGTCGGGATTGGATATCTTATATCCTTTTTGAGGGGAAATGATATTGAAGTTGATTATCTTAATTTGGAATGTGCAAACCCATCCGATATTATTATTCCGGAAGGTTATAAATACTATGGAATAACATCAGTTACAGCGCAATATTTTTATTCAAAATTAATTCTAAATCAGATTAAAGAAAGGAAATTAGGAAGCACAATCATTGGAGGAGCACATCCAAGTTTGTTACCAATAGATTGTCTTCATGATGGATTTGATTATGTTGTGAAAGGGTATGGAGAATCAGCATTACTCAAAATTGTAAAGGGTGAAATAGGAGGGGGGATAATTCAAGGTGAACTTTTCCATGACCTTGATCTATTGCCGTTTCCTGCATGGGAAGATCTTTTTAGTTTTGATTATGAGATGTCCTACGGAAAAAACGTTGCTCATCTGTTTTCGATGCGTGGATGTCCATACACATGTACTTATTGTGCCACAGGTGAAATTTATGGACTAAATGTCGGTTTCAGAAGTATCAAAAATGTGGTGGATGAAGTAATTATGTTAAAAGAAAAGTATAATATTGATAGATTATATTTTCTTGATCCAACATTTACCGTAAACAAAAAGAGAGCACAACATTTAGCTAACGCACTAAAAGAACTGGATGTTACATGGACTTGTGAAACACGAGTAGATTGCATAGATGAAACTACCATAAAGGCTCTTGCTTCTGGTGGATGTGATCTCATCAGTTTCGGAATCGAAACCGGTTCGGAAGATGTCCATAATAACTTAGGTAAGCGTACAACAATTGAACAGAACAAGTTCGCAATTCAATTAGCTCATGATTCGGGTATTAAAGTAAAAGCTTTTCTGATGGGTGCATTACCGGATGACAATTGGAGGACAGTAGATCAATTCAAGGAATTTATTAATACGAATAAACCTGATACTTGGTTATTCTCAACTTTTATTCCTTTCCCGGGTACAGATCAATGGAAGAACCCGAACAAATATAAAATCAACATCGAATGTAAAGATTTTAGAGCATATTATAATTTGGGGTTAAATGGACGTGGTCCAATAAATATTAGCAACCAATACCTTACAAGGGATGAACTTTATGAACTGCGCGATGATATGTTAAGACATCTCTTAAATGTAGTTCCAAATAAGAGAGTTGAAAAAGCTATTGAAAATTTTCACTTCCAAAAAACAAAATTTATACCTTATACAATAGGGCTTGAAGAAAAATATTTATTCTAATTTTCTTTAAGAAATAACTCATCAAAATTCTTTTAATAAGCATTTCATTAAAACAAAATTAGCATTTCTTTATAAATCAATTTATTTTTTCTGAATTAAAACAGATTCACTTGTAAACTTTCCCCAACCAATAATATCTGGATTATCTGGACCTGTTCTTGCTAAGCTGTCAGTTAATATAACTCGTTTAACAATTCCAACTTCTAAATTAAAATAGTCAATAATTTTTAGGTGTAAACCAGATACCTCGGCAACATTCTCATAACAAGTATAAGTGATTCCACTTGTATTTATAGGGATGACATTTTTAACAACTCTTTCACGTGCAAGAAAATGAGGCGAACTTAATTCTACCCATTTTTGTCCTACATAAAGTGGATATTTCACTACGACACGTGGAGCTTCATAATATTGTATAGAATCGATATGAGTTGACTTTGAATACATTATATCATTATTAATTAATGAAATAATTTTTTTAGCTTCATTTACTGTCAAATATTTTTTTGAGGAAGTTTTTGGAAAAACCCATTGTGAGCCCGGATTGTTATAAGCTACAGCGAAAAAAGCCGTATCATTATTTATATACCAATTCTTGCTTGGACCAGTATCAAATCTAATAAGATTTTGGTATCCCGGGATTGAATCATTTAGGCTACTTATTTCTACAACATTAATTTCATCATCTATATAAGTTATAGTGTCATTTATTCTACCAAAGTCATCATATTGTTCATATAAATGAGTGGTCCTATATGTAATTTGTGAATTTAGAACCGGAATAAATCGACCGCCGGAATTTGATGGTGGGGAATCACTTTCACAGGAAATGATTATCAATGATAGAATCGAGAAAACAAAAGTATTAACATGGTTTTTCACAAATACCCCAAATAATTATACAAAAATAAACCTTTTCGCTTTAATATAAAAAGTTATATTTTTACCTCAGACTATTAAGGAAAATTAAAATATGAAACGGTTTGATAAGCATATTTTCGTATGTGAAAATAAACGTACCGATGAGCATCCAAAAGGGTGCTGTTATAATAAGGGTGGTGCCGGGTTAAAGGAACAACTTAAAGTGCGATTAAAAGAATTGGGTTTAAGTACTTCTATTCGGGCGAATACTTCAGGTTGTCTCGATGCCTGTGAATTTGGTCCGGTAATGGTTATCTATCCTGAACAAACATGGTATAGAGTGGAGTCGCCAACTGACCTGGAAGAGATAATAGAAAGTGATTTAATGAACAATCGTATTGTTAATCGATTAACTATAAAAGATAAAAGATTTAATAGGGATAGTGTTGAATAAAGAAAAAAAACACGCCTTAAAAATTAATGAGTTATTAAAAGAAGAGTATCCTGAGGTTAAAATTGCTCTGGATTTTAAAAGCCCGTTTGAGTTACTGATAGCAACAATTCTATCGGCACAATGTACTGATGCACGTGTTAATATTGTAACTAAAGAAATATTTAAAAAATATAAATCACCGATAGATTTTGTAAATATTGAAATCGAGGAACTTGAAAAAGATATTTTCTCTACAGGTTTCTATCGACAAAAAGCGAAAAGTATAAAGAACTGTTGTAAGATACTTATTGAACGATATGATGGCAAAGTTCCAGAAGAGTTTGAAATTTTAAAAGAACTCCCTGGTATTGGAAGGAAAACCGCATCGGTGATAGTCGGAAATGCTTTCGGTATTCCTGCAGTTGCCGTTGATACACATGTTAAACGGCTATCGAATCTATTAGGATTTATTAAATCCGAAGATCCGGAAAAAATTGAATTCAAAATTAAAGAACTTTTACCTGATACCGAGTGGATTCGTTTTTCTCATCTTCTTGCAACACACGGAAGGAATGTCTGTATTGCAAGAAAACCAAAATGTGTGATTTGCATTCTTGCTGATAATTGCCCATCATTTAATACCAATCCTTAAAGTCGAAAGAATGAAATATGAATAATATCGAAATGAATAGAGAATTTTGTTTATCAATACTTCATGAATATACTAAATCGGATAGCTTAAGAAAGCACGCTTATGCTGTTGAAACTTGTGTAAGAGCTTATGCAGAAAGGTTTAATCAAAATGTTGAATGTTGGGGAAATGTAGCATTGCTTCATGATTTTGATTACGAGCAATTTCCTTCAATGGAAGAGCACCCTTACAAAGGTTCTCAGATTTTAAGAGAAAAAGGGTTTAGTGAAGAATTTATTATCGCAATTCTTTCACATGCTGAGTATACGAATGTTCCCCGGGTCTCTCTATTAGAAAAAACTCTTTTCGCATGTGATGAATTGGCCGGATTCATAACAGCAGTAAGTTACGTTCGACCAAGCAGAACCGTTGATGAAGTAGAAGTTAAATCTGTTGTAAAAAAAATGAAAGATAAAGCGTTTGCAAAGAATGTTAGTAGAGATGATATAAAAAATGGAGCTTTATCGCTTGAAATTCCTCTTGAAGAACATATCGATTTCTGCATTCAGGCAATGAGACAAAATAAAGATGAACTCGGGCTTTAATGTTGTTTATGAAAATCATAATGAAATCTAATAAATTGACTTGACACGTTTATATATACGTGCTTAAATTGCCATTAAACTTAGGAGAATTTTTATAGGCTTTTGCTACAACAGTTAATTAATCGATATTTCGGTGTAAATTTCCATTATTTATTTTGAGACAATGTTGAAAAGCAAAATCCTAATTCAAATTATATTTGTACTCGTATCTTCATATGCCCAATCTGACTACAGAATCTTGTCATCGTCAGCTTCAGCTATTACCATCGAATATACACCTCGCATTACCGATTCCTCATCAACTAAGACAAATGGAATAAACTATATCTCATTAGATATAGAACAGGCTGTATATCTTAATTCAAGTAATTTTGGATCACCCGCAATACCAACACGAATCTTTTCGCTTGGAGTCCCATCAGAAACTGGGAACACAATTCAAATTATATCATCAAGCTATAGTGATGTTGTTGGAAGAATCAAACCTCACGGTCAGCCTGTGAAAGAGGATTTTTTGAATTCATTTATTTATAATGAAAATGAAAAGTATTTAACATCTGACAATGAAATGGAATTAGTCAGTTTCGGTGAATTCGGATTAGTGCGTGGATTACCAATGCAGCAGATCCTGGTGAATCCGATTCATTTCTTTCCTGTGGAAAACCGTATTCGAATTTTTAAAAAAATTGTGATACAAATGAATTTCGGTAATCCCGTTTCTGGTTTGACATATAAAGCTGATTCGTTTTTAGAAGATGTAGTTATGAATTATTCGGTAGCAAAAAATTGGATTCGGAATAAAAGTTCATTAAATAAAACAAATCTTACAAATAGCGTTCTATCTAATGGTAAATGGTTCAGATTTGAAGCCCCTCAAGAAGGAATATATAAAATTACGAGAGCGATGCTCTCAAGTTATGGAATAGATGCTTCAACAGTAAATCCTAAAACAATAAAGATTTATAATAACGGTGGTAAAATTCTTCCCGAAAGAATTAATTATGATCGTCCTTCTGATTTAGTTGAAAATGCAATATCAATAATAGGTGAAGAGGATGGTAAATTTGATGAAGGTGACTTTATTCTCTTCTACGGAAAAGGAATTAATTTCTGGGATTATGATCTAAATGATAAAAAATTCCAGAGAGCTAATAATCCTTACTCAGATAAAAACTATTACTGGATAACATCAGGTGGGAATGAAGGTAAGAGAATTCAAAGTAAATCGAGTCTCAATGATCCTTCTGCTCAAGTTATAACTTCAACTCAGGCATTTCAATTTTGGGATGAAGATAAAATTAATATTGGTAAAAGTGGCAGATATTTTATGGGGGACGAATTTTCGGAATCAATTAAGTCAAGAACTTATACTTCTAAAGTTGAAGGTATAATTGATACTCAACCAAAAAGATACCGATATAGATTTGTAAATAATTCTTCTTCAAATATTCCTTTTAGAATTGAAGAGAATGGCGTAGCCATAGTTAATAAAAATTTGTCGGGTTTTGGGAGTTATGAGTATACATATGGAATTGTTGATTCAGGAACTATTAATTATACAGGATCTATTCCAAATGAACGGAGTCTTTTAAAATTCTCATATAATGCTGTCTCAAGTTCTTCATTCGGCTACATAGATTTTTTTGAAATTTCTTATGAAAGAGAATTAAAAGCCTATGAAGATTTTTTGATCTTTTATTCAAAAGCTCAAACTTCACTAAATGAATATAGACTATATAATTTTTCAACCAGCGATATAAACGTGTATGATGTGACTGATTATGCAAATGTTAAGACTGTTTCTAATCCTATAAAACATAGCGGTGGTGAGTTTTGGTTTCAATCAAGTGAATTAGCAGTTAATCCTTCAAAGTATTTGGCATGCTCGTCTCAACTTTATAAAACTCCAACAAATCCGGTCGAAATCGGTAACCAGAATTTAAGAGGAATTTCTCCCGGTGCAAAGTACATCATTGTTACCCATAAAAGTTTTATGGAACAGGCTGAAAGATTAAAGAGATACAGAGAAACAGAAAATCAAGTTCCACTTTCAACAATTGTTGTTGATATAGATCAGATATTCAATGAGTTTTCGTGTGGGATGAAAGATGTGACAGCAATAAGGGATTTTATTTCTTATGCATATAAAAACTGGGCAATAGAACCGGAGTATGTCCTTCTATTTGGCGATGGCGACTATGATTATAAGAATATTGAAGGGCACAATAAAAATTTTGTAATCCCATATGAAACCGAAAATTCATTTGATGAAATTGACTCTTATTGTACCGATGATTTTTATGCAAAGATCGAAGGAATTGATAGCTTTGTTGATATAGCCATCGGACGACTAAATATAAATACGCTTCCAGAGGCTAAGACTGTTGTAGATAAGATAATTTCATATGAGAATAGTAGTGATAGAGGAGCGTGGCGAAACCGAATAACTCTTGTTGCAGATGACGGTAAAACTTCTCAACAAGATGATGGAACAAAACATACCGGTCAGTCAGAAGATTTGTCACGTATAATTCCTAATTCATATGACTTGAAGAAGATTTATTTAGCAGCATATCCTACTGTTATCACAGGGCTTGGAAGAAGAAAACCTGAAGTAAATAAGGCTATTATTGATGCTGTTAATGCAGGGACACTAATTCTTAATTTCATTGGTCATGGAAGTCCCGATTTATGGACACACGAACAGGTTTTTGTTAGAAGCGTTTCATTACCTCAATTTGTAAATTCAAATTATTTCTTTGTGACTGCTGCGACATGTGATTTTGGATATTACGATAAACCTACAGCTTTAAGCGCGACTGAAGAGTTAATTCTTAAAGCTAATTCAGGTGCAATAGGAGTATTTACTTCATCTAGACCGGTTTATTCCGATCCGAATAAGTGGTTGAATGAATCGTTTT
Source organism: Ignavibacteriales bacterium (assembly GCA_020061995.1). Next base: position 15,410 of record JAGUXE010000049.1, read on the forward strand.
TTAGGTCAATGTTTTTATCGCAGAGAGATACAATGAATTTACCTATTCGTTTGGGTAAAGCCTATTTCTTAACAAAGAAAACTTTTACTCAACCGAATGATCAAAAATTCCATTTGTTTGCTGATCCTGCTATCAGACTTCAAATTCCACAGTATAATTCAACCATTGATTCAATAAATGGAAATACAACTGATGCGAATATTCAATTAAAGGCTTTAGGAAAAGTAAAAATTGATGGAGTTGTACGTAAACCGGATAACTCAAATTGGGGAGATTTTAACGGTGAAGGAGTTTTAACTGTCTTTGATTCTGAAAGAAGTGTTCCTTTGCCGGAATTTGGAAATTACTCAATGACTGAACAAGGTGGTATTATCTTTAAGGGAAGAGTTTCTATAATTAACGGAAAATTCTCAACAGAATTTGTTGTCCCTAAAGATATTTCTTATGAAAATAGGAACGGTAAAGTCATTATATATTTCTATAATTCGAATGTCGATGGTATCGGTTTTACAAATAATGTTATTGTGGGGGGGACAGATACAAATTCAGTTGACGATGGTAAAGGTCCTGAGATAGAAATATTTTTTGATGATATAAGCTTTGCAAATGCAACTATTGTTCGTCCAAATTCGAATTTGCTTGTAAAGCTATCCGACCAGACAGGCTTAAATACTACAGGAACCGGATTAGGACATAAATTGACAGGAATTGTAAATGATGATGAAAATAATCCTTTAGACTTAACTGATTATTTTACGGGTGATTTGGATGGTGGAGGAAAATCAGGACTCATAAATTATAAGTTCTCCGGTTTGTCACAGGGAAATTATAAGATAGAAATCAAGGCGTGGGATGTTTTTAATAATCCTTCTTCTGAGCTGACATACTTCAAAGTTGTTGAAGGGGATGGACTTGCAATAGAAGAAGTTTATAACTATCCAAATCCTTTAAGAGAAAATACAACATTTACTTTTCAACATAACATCAATAAACCGATTGATGTAAAAATAAATATTTATACCGTCTCCGGAAGAATGATTCAACAAATCGAAAATAAAATGATAAATGAACGATTTGTGAAAATCAATTGGGACGGAAGAGATAAAGAAGGAGATAAAATCGGCAATGGAACTTATCTCTATAAAATCATCGTTAAATCGAGTGACGGTGAGTTTAATA
>JAGUXE010000154.1 GCA_020061995.1 Ignavibacteriales bacterium
ATAATAGAGGGGTTAAATCATGAATGGTCAGGATTTTTTTAATCTTTGGGTTCAGAAAAAACGGCATAATTTGGGTATGCCAATGTGCTGGAATATGTAAAATATCTATATTAGATCTCTTTATGGCATATGGGAGACCAATTATATCTCTTAATTGAATTGGTATTTTGGGAATATGTAATGGGAATTTTGGAATAATAACATCATGAGTTTTAGTATATACTTTGTCTTGGAATCTTTTGTAATGAATAAGGTATAAGCTATTAGCTTTCCCAATTTTAATTAAATTCTCAACAAGGCTATAAGTATAAGTATCTACACCTGTTCTTTGTCTATCTATAAACCATGATATTAGCCCTACATTCATTTTTTTCACCATCGAGACCTATTTTTACAAAATTATCCTTATTTTTCATCGTTCTCTACACCTAAAATATTTTGTTTAATAAGCCTAATATCACTATCGGAGATGGTACGAAATAAGTACATCAAAAGAATATATATAAATACACCTAAAATAGCGGCTAATATCCAATTCACTTGTTGTCTCAAGAAATATAGAAATATAGCTGTAAGGATACTGCTACAAATTGGCTTTATAATATCCTCTACTATTGGAATTTTAAAAAAGTGCCTTGAAATGTAACTAAACATTAAAATCCATCCTAAACCCTCAGTAAGAACAGTAGCAATAGAGGCTCCGATATAACTAAATTTAGGAATGAGTAAAACATTCAATAACACATTTAGCCCTGCATTTGCACCTGCTACAGCAGTAACTACTCCTTGTCTATTCGCACTAGCCAAAAAAATACCAAAAAGAGGTGTTAAAAAAATAGTAGGGATAACCCAAATAAGTACTTGAAGAGCACTTATTGAAGGTAAATAGCCATTTCCATAAATAATTAAAATTATTTTATCAGCAAATATTAAACCATATATAAAAAAGAAGAGAGCAAGAACGAATAAATATTTAAATGCCATTTCATACTCTTGCCTTAGTAAATTCTTCGCGGATATGAAATGTCTTGATATAATAGGAAACATAGATACAACCAAAATCAATGATATAGCCAACAAAAGAAAGATTAACTTATAAGCAGCATTATACCATCCAACAACTTCATTTCCTTTCATTAAAGACAGCATAACGGAATCAATCCAGAAATAAATTGTAACAAAAATTCTCGTTAACCCAAATGGCAACGCCTCTTTTATCGTAATTTTCCAGAAGCTCCAATCAATCTCTATCTTCGGTAAAACGAATTTCCAGGCACAAATGGCAAAACTATATCCCAAGGAGATTGCACTTGCCAAAAAATAAATAGTAGCAAAACCAACAACACTAAAGCCTTGATTTATTGCAAATAAAGCACCTGAAAGCAATAAGCCACTACTTAGAATCTGCCCGATCGATTTATATTCCATCTTCTCATACGCTTGAAATATAGAGCCAAACATTCCGCTAAAAGCACTAAAAATAATAGACAAAGCAACTAAATAAACAACCTTTATCGTCTGCTTGGGATAGCCAAGCAGATTTATCGTTAAAGCGATCAATCCAAATGTGGCGGTAACCAAAATTATCTTCATCACTGCAATGTTTCCAAGATATTTGCTCGCAAGCCTTTTATCTCTTGCAACCTCCCTCACCGTTAATGTGCTCAAACCTAAATCAGCAAAAACACCAAATATCCCAATGAAAGCCAAGGCAAAAGACAAAATTCCAAAGCCCTCCGCTCCTAAATATCTGGCAGTGTACATCGTATAAAAGAAACCCAATGCTTTGCTGATTATATCAGAGAGAAGTAAAACAATAGTATTTTTAGCAATTCTTTGTGCTGTGTTCATATTGTCCTCTTAAATATTTTATTTGCGGTAGGCAGCCAAGTAATCGGGTCAGATTTATTTTTCATTTCAAAACTAATTCTATCCCCCCTTAACTATCGAATCGACCTCTTATCTACAGCTAAATTCCATAAATAAACAAAAAAAGTAATGAATGAGACGATAGGAAGTTTAATCAACCAAATAGCTTTTTCATAAAATCTAAATTGCTTAAAGACTAATTTAAATAAACCTGATATATAATAATAGCGTCTTCTTATAGTTTTAATATTGAGGCTTCTTTCGTAATCCTCTTTTAATGGAACTTTATGAAAAACTATAGTTTTTGGAGTAAAATAAATTTTATAGCCTGCATTTCTGCACCTAATTGACCAATCTATATCCTCGCTATACAAAAAAAATGACTCATCCAATAAGCCGATCTTTTCTATAGTCTCTTTTTTAATAAATATGGCGCACCCCGTTGCGCAATCGGACTCTTTTATTTTGTCAAATTGCCCATTATCTTCCTGGAATTTTCCTATATTATATGTCAATTTAATTATAGGTATTGAAATTAAATACCTACCTCTTACTATCTTGCAGCCGGCAAACCAAATTTTATTAGAATTATAAAATTTTATTTTAGGAGAAATTATCCCTATTTTGGGATTCTTTAACAATTCTATTCCCTCCTCAATAAAATTTTCTTGGACAACTGTATCTTGATTTAACAAAATTATGTATTCAGCATTATTTTCTAAGGCGTATTTTATCCCTATATTATTTCCTTTTGCAAACCCAAGATTCATTTTATTTTCAATTACTTTTACCCAAGGGAAATCTCTTTTTATTAGATTTACAGTGCCATCATAAGAGAAATTATCTACAACTATCACTTCGTAATTGCTGTAACTTTGATTTTTTAATGAGCCTAAGCAATCTTCTAAATATTTCTCCCCATTATAAGCTAATATGATTACATAAGCCTTTTTATTTTTTAAATAATCCATATAAAAATTATTGTGCTTCTTTAAAAACATCCAAATACTCTCTTATTATTTTACTCCAACTAAAGTTTTCAATGACTAATTGCCTTGCCCTTTCTCCATATTCTTTACGCAACTCATCATTATTCAATAGCCTTATAATTTCTTTTTTAAAACCTTCTAAGCCACAACCCACAACGAGTATCTTTCTATCAGTTCTCTTATCTCTATGGATAAATTCATGAATTATCTTTAACCTTGTGCCCTGTTTCATTTTCTCAACTCTACCTCTTTTGATATTGATGTAAAAACTTTCGTAAAAATCTTTAAGCATATTTTTTTAAAGAATCTACAATTACACTTGAGGCTGAACCCTCTTTTGAGACTCTATTCTTACGAATAAATTCTAAAGGATGGTTGAGGAAATAATCGATTTTTTCTTTATCAAATCTAGAAAGAATGACATTTTCTCCCAACCCTTCTTTTCTTTCCGTATATCGCCTTAAGAGTAAACAGGGTTTACCAAGATAAAATGCCTCTTCCTGGATACTTCCTCCATCAGTAATCACAAATTTACTTCTGTTAAGCAAGTTTATAAATTGGGCGTGAGAAAGTATCTTAAAATAATAAATGTTCTTTTTTCTCTCTAGCTTTTCCCAAAGACCAAATCGCTTTAACTGATTTATAGTAGCTTGATGTTGAACAAAAACTACCGGAATATTTGAGGAAATCTTATCGATTAACTCAATTACAAATGATATTCGCTTCTTAAGAAATATATTCTCAACACGGTGAAAAATCACTAAACAGAAATCCTCGATATCTAAACCTAAATTAACAGGGTTTGAAAGACTAAACATACTTGTCTCATAAC
>JAGUXE010000039.1 GCA_020061995.1 Ignavibacteriales bacterium
AGTCTTTTAAAAGATTTTCCGGCTCTGTCGGGTCAGGAATCTTTGAGGGATCAAATCCTGCACCTTGATCTTTCACTTTAATAATTAATTCCTCAGCATCGGTAGTTACATGAAGAGTTACCTTCTTAGAACTATCTTTTTTGTTTGCGTGGATAATTGCGTTTGTGGTGGCTTCAGTAATAGCTATCAGAAGTCCGGGGAGTTTTTCGGGATCAAGGTTACATTCAGAAGCAATATAATTAATAAACTCTTCAACAGTGATGAGATTATTAGGATCACTTCCAATTTCTAATGAATATTCTTTTGGTTGCAAAACTTTACTTTTTTTTCTTGTTAAGATAACAAAATTTAATTACTCTAAAACTAAAAATTCCAGTCGAGGTTAAAATTTAAAGACGCAATTTCCTGATAATTTGCTCTCCCCGAATTAACAAACTCTAACCAACCATCCAATCTTAATAAAACCTTCCCATAGACATCATATGAAATTTCAGCTGAAGGACCTACGCTTGAGTAGAAAGCTTCTTCTTTCTTATCTCTATCTTTGTATGCGAATGTTTTTAAGGAAAAATGTCTGAACCCAATTCCCAATAAAAACTTTCCAATATGAGAGAGAAGTTTTGGATGAATAAAAATTTCTTCTAAATGTCGTGTCGGTTTCATTGTAAATTGAGACCAGCTTAATTCCCCTTGTTCTGATAGTCTGAAGTAACCGGTAAGTTTTAGAGTTGTTGATTTACTTAATCCAATATTTGTTGAATCAGAAAAAAGAAATTGCCGATATGTATAACTTTTATAATTCGGATTTATGTCTTCAAAATCGTATACGGTATAATTTGCAAGGACTTCAAAATTATTTAGACTCTCAAAACCTTCTGTAATAAATCGGCTTCCTGAATTTAGTTTAATTACTCGATTGATGTTATTATTAGAACTTCGCTCAGCAAAAACATATACCAATCGGCTGATACTTCCTTCAATACCTGTAAAGAATTCAAGGAATGGATTAATGATTCTATTGTACCTTAATTTAATAATCGTTAATAATTCATCACGATCATCAAAATTGTCATCGCTTGGGGTATCATAACGAAGCTTATTTTGCAGAATACTAACGCTTACCATATCTTTTTTTGAAAGATTCATTTCGGAACTTATAGTCAACATCATTCGTTGAGCAATATTATTTTTCTGACTTTCAAGATTCGTCCTTTGATCAAAAAAAATGGGATTTGAACCCTCGATATTTTTCGTCTGATGTTTCTCATCTCTTTCACTATAGTTAAATCTTATGAGAGTATTAACCGATTCAGTTTTGTACAACAATCCACTCTCAATTTCAAATCGCAGTTCATTAATTTTTGTATCGTAAATAGCTGCCGATTGATTTAAGAGATTCCTAAATCGGGTATTTCTATCTATCGATCTCCAGTTTATCATCGTTATTGTTGAAATTGAAATATTGGGGAAGAAATTGTTGTAATCGAAAGCATTGAATAATTGATAGGATGTTTCTAATCGGTTTTGAATATTGTTTTTAATTGAAAACTGCTGCTGTAGATTTGTATCGGCGAATTGGTAAAAATCTCTTCCCGATTGTACAAAATTAAAACGCAAAATATTATTGACATCATTATTAAAGCTATTTGACAATTGAAATTTAACATCACGAAATTTGTTTTTTCGGGGGGCTATATCTTCATTTCGAAATTTAATTGTTGAAAAAATTTCAGTATCGGTTAAACGGAATTTATTAATTATTCCCTCAGCACCATAAATATTTCCTTCATCAATTTCTCCGATTTGTCTGTTATTTTCAAATCCAAAAAAGGGAGCAATTGAAATACTTTCTAAAGGGGTAATCTTTGCAAAAATCACGGCACTATTTGCAGATGCAGAATTAATCTCTATCCTCCTCGAGTCGGATAAAATATTGCTTTGAATTAGCGAACCGATTGAAACATTCTCCGAATGGTTGTATGCACCGCTTAACGAAATGAAATTTTCATCCCTTGTACTCTTTTCGCTGCTCTTAATGAAGGTTGAGGAATAATCTTCCCGAATAAACAGGCTAAATTGTTTACTGTTATATTGGTAACGAAGGTTAGATGAAAGACTATAAATATTTAACTGTTTATTAAACTTCTGAGAATAGAAATTTAACATAGAAGGATCGGTATAAATTAAGAGAGTATCGTTATTTGATTGAGCGAAACTATTAATCGAATAGATTAAAAAAAAGGCAAGATAAACTCTTAACCTCAATTTGTGATCGAAAATAAATTTAGATAAACTTATTTCATCTCTTTCTATTCTAATCAAATCGCTCTCTAAAAAAAAATAATGTTGACAAGTTAAATTGATATTATAGAATAAACTCTTCACCCCGAATTGGGATTGTAACATTTTTAAAATCAACATCTGTTAAACGCTTTTTGAATTTCTCTTGCTGATCCAAATCACCATGAACAAGAAAAATATTTTGTAGTTTACTTCTATCAAAATTTGAACAATAGTCTATTAATTCGTCGCTATCGGCATGAGCACTCAATGAGTTGAAAACAATTACTTCTGCATTTAATTGATATTCTTCGCCGAATATCTTTACTTCAGGTTCACGTTCAACAATACGTCTGCCGAGTGTATGTTCTGCAGAATAACCAACAATCAATATTATATTATTCGGGTTTTGAATATTGTTTGCAAGATGATGAAGGATTCTTCCTGCTTCTGCCATTCCGGAGGATGAAATTATCATGCACGGACCATCAAGATCATTTAATCTTTTAGAATCTTCTACATCGGTTATATAAGTCAAATTATCGAAACCAAATGGGTCATGTTTTTTTAATAAGAACTGAGATGTTTCAAAATCAAAACATTCGGGGTGAAGTCTGAATATGGCTGTAGCGTTTACTGAAAGTGGACTATCAACAAAAATTGGAAATTTAGGTACGCTTCCTTTTTCAAAAATTTTATTTAAAACCATAACGAGTTCTTGTGTTCTACCGACACTGAAGGATGGAATAATTATTTTTGCTTTTCGCGCAACTGCTTTCAATAACACATCGGTCATTTTTTGTTCGGTCATGTTAAAGTCATCATGAAATCTTCCGCCATAAGTACTTTCACAAATGAAGAAATCAACATTAGGAATTTTTTCCGGATCTCTCAAAATTGGTAAATTTGGTCTTCCTATATCACCGCTGAAAGCAAAATCGATTATACGACCGTCTTCTTTTATGACCAGATAAGTAATTGCTGAACCGAGTATATGCCCCGCATCATAAAACGTAAGAGAAATTCCCGGAGAAATTTCAAATTCGCGATGATAATTTAATCCTATAAAGAGCGGGATAGTATTATTCACATCTTTTTGAGTATACAGAGGTTCAAAAGGATTTTTACCCTGTTTTTTTCTTCTTTTATTTACGAATTCAACATCTTTTTCCTGGATATGAGCGCTATCGGTTAGCATTAACGATGCAAGATCGCGCGTAGCAAAAGTACAATAAATATTTCCTTTGAATCCGTTTTTAATAAGATTTGGTAAATTACCTGCATGATCAATGTGAGCGTGCGAAAGAATTGCAAAATCAAGTTCGGATGGTTCAAAAAATTCAAAAGTTTTATTTATTTCAAACGATTCTTTTCGCTTACCTTGAACAAGTCCGCAATCGAGAATGAATTTTTTCCCGGCAGCTTCAATATAATGCATCGATCCGGTTACGGTTTGGGCGGCACCAATAAATTTAATTTTCATTTGACTTCTTTCGTAATTCTGTGAAAAGAAAAATAAGGAAAAAGAATGTAGAACCAATCACAAAAGTGGTATAGACGATAATTTTTGACCAAATTCAGAGATCTTTTGAGAATTCTTTAAATTGACATTCAAGGAGATTTGTGATATTTTTGAAGCTAAAATTTTTAAAGATGAACAATGCTTGAATCATATATTCCAATTATGTTGGTGCTCGGATTTGCAGTAGTATTTGCAATGGCTGCTGTATTTTCGTCAAAACTATTCGGACCACAAAGACCGCATCCGGAAAAACTCTCAACTTATGAAAGTGGTGTTAAACCAATTGGGACTACCCATGAAAGAGTTTCTATAAAATACTACCTTATCGCAATGTTATTCATAATTTTTGATATTGAAGTTATTTTCGTTTATCCATGGGCTGTTGAATTCAAAAATTTATTTGCAGAATTTGGAATTTCAGTCTTCGTTTCGATGTTTATATTTTTGGTAGTGTTTGAATTAGGATTTTTGTATGCTTACAAAAAAGGAGGTTTTGATTGGGATTAGAAGCCAAATTACAGCAAGACGGTTTTTTTACAACAACATTTGATGCGATTATAAGCTGGGCAAGAAAAAGCTCTGTTTGGCCTATGCCAATGGGAATTTCTTGTTGCGCAATCGAAATGATGGCTGTTGGTGATCCAAAGTATGATATAGCAAGATTTGGATCAGAGGTTATGCGATTTACTCCGCGTCAATCTGATTTGATGATAGTTGCTGGTACGGTAACATATAAAATGTCACACGTAGTAAAAAAAATCTATGACCAAATGCCGGAACCTAAATGGGTAATAGCAATGGGTGCTTGTACTTCATCTGGTGGAATGTATCGTTCATATTCTGTTGTACAAGGTATTGACCAATTTTTACCGGTTGATGTTTATCTTGCCGGATGTCCTCCTCGCCCTGATAATCTTTTGAATGCATTAATTCAAATTCAAGAGAAAATTGGAAGAACCAAAGCTAGAGATTTTCAAAATTTACCTAATCCTGAATTATTAAAGAATTAATATGGAATTCAAAGATAAAATTCTAGACAAACTAAATAGTAATTTCCCTTCATTGCAGGTTGAAACGACTGATTTCCGTGGGGATTTTTGTATTAAATTCTCTGCCGAGAAAGTCGTTGAAGTTTGTAATTTGCTTAAACATGATTCCGAACTTCAATTTGTGTTGTGTGAAGATATAACTGCAATCGATTGGGCAACAAGAAAAAATCGTTTCACGATGGTTTATCATCTTTTTTCTCTTGAAAATAAATTTAGACTTCGCCTCAAAGTTGATGTAGATGAAAGCATTAGTGCGGTTGATACAGTATCATCAGTATGGCGTACGGCAAATTGGCAGGAGAGGGAAGTCTATGATATGTATGGAATTACTTTTAATAATCATCCCGATTTAAGAAGAATGTATATGCCCGAAGAGTTTGAGTATCATCCGTTGAGAAAAGAATTTCCTGTTATGGGAATACCCGGGTCACTTCCTCTTCCTAAAAAGTAAAAGAAGAATTATGGAAAAATTAACAAAGAATGATGTTCACCCTAAAATTGTTCAAGCTTTATTAGCTTCCAATCCGGATATTACTGTTGAAGATGCGCTTGATAATGAGATGATTCTTAATATGGGTCCTCAGCATCCTGCTACGCACGGAGTATTAAGATTATTGCTTCGGCTTGATGGTGAAAAAGTGATGGCTTGTGTTCCTGAACTCGGTTATCTTCATCGTGGCTATGAAAAAATGGCAGAGAATATGGGTTACTACGATTTCATTCCGCATACAGATCGTCTCGATTACCTTTCACCCCCTGCAAATAACGTAGCCTATGCTCTGGCTGTTGAAAAATTAGCCGGAATTGAAGCCCCTAAACGTGCACAGTACATCCGTATGATGGTAAGTGAATTAACAAGAATTGGTTCCCATCTTGTTGCAGTCGGAGCACTAGCAATGGATGTTGGGGCTTTAACTGTATTTTTATGGACACTTAGAGAACGTGAAAAAGTCCTCGATTTTTTCGATGTAATTTGCGGTGCCCGATTTACAACGAGTTATACGAGAATCGGGGGTGTTGCTCAGGATGTTAAACCTGAAACCTTTAAACAAATTCAACACTTCATCTCTGAACTTGAAAACAATCTTGAAGAAGTTGAGAGACTATTAAATAGTAATAGAATTTTCTTAGAACGCCTTGAAGGTGTCGGAATAATTTCAAAAACTGATGCGATTGATTATGGATTAACAGGTCCAAGTTTACGTGGAAGCGGTGTCGATTTTGATTTACGCCGTGCTGCACCTTATTTATTCTATAACGAAATAGATTTTAATGTCCCCGTCTTTACGGAAGGTGATTGTCTTGCACGGTATTTTGTTAGGATGGATGAAATTAGAGAGAGTGCAAAAATAGTTTCACAGGTTATTGATAAAATGCCTGTCGGTGAAGTGATGGCAAACAGTCCTAAAAAAGTTCTTCCGAGGAAAACTGAGATTTACACAAAGATGGAAGAATTAATACACGATTTCATGCTTGTTAATTTTGGAATAAATCCACCCGTCGGCGATGTATATCATGCAGTTGAAAATCCGAAAGGTGAGTTGGGATTTTATATTGTAAGCAAAGGGGAAGGGCATCCTTGGAAATTAAAAATTCGTTCTCCCTCATTTATAAATATTCAATCAATTCCGCACATGACCAAAGGCTACATGATTTCCGATGTCGTTGCTATAGTGGGAAGCATTGATCCTGTTATGGGTGAAGCAGATAAATAATTTAGTCACCTTACGCAAAACTGTTAAACCTTCGAGGTTTTGCTAAGAAGTCAACTAAATTATTATCGGAATTCTTAATTATTTTAGAAAACCTCGAAGGTTTTTATGAAATGTTGGTAACATAAGAAATTAATTTATTTTTATATAAAGAGAATTATGGAATTCAAATTTACCGAAGAAAATCTGCAAAAGATCGAGAGAGTTTTGGAAAAATATCCGATTAAACAACCTGCAGTTATGCCATTACTCTATCTTGCGCAAGAACAAAATGGATGGATTTCCGTTGAGGTTATGCAAGAGATTGCAAAT